>DUZF01000067.1 GCA_013349665.1 Rhodospirillaceae bacterium
AAAGGCCTGGCCAACCAGACCGCCAAGGCCACCGGGGAGATCGCCGCCAAAATTTCCGCCGTGCAGACCGGAACGGCTGACGCCGTCAAGGCCGTCAACTCGATCACCCTGGTGATCAGCGAATTGGGCAGCATCAGTTCCTCGGTAGCGGCGGCGGTGCAGGAACAGACGGCAGCCACCGGTGAAATCGCCCGCAATGTCGATCAGGCGGCGGCGGGCACCCAGGAGGTGTCGCGGAACATCGGCGGCGTCGAGACGGCGGCGCGCGAAACCGGCCATGCGGCAACCCAGATCAGCGATTCATCCGCCGAATTGTCCAAGCAGGCCGATGTCCTGAAGCAGGAGGTGGCTCGGTTCCTCGAATCGGTGCGATCGGACAAGGACAGCATGCAGCTGATGACCTGGGACGACTCGCTGTCGGTCGGCTCGCCCGAGATCGATCGTCACCATCGTACCCACTTCGACCAGCTCAACGGCTTCTTTGGCCGGATGATGCATGGCGAGGGGCTGGAGGGGGCATTGCAGATGATCTCGATGCTGTCCAGTACCATGAGCGATCACTTCCGCGAGGAAGAGGCGATGATGAGCAAGGTCGGCTTTCCCGGACTGGCCCATCATCGGATCGAACATCAGGACTTCCTCGCTCGCTTCGACGGTTTCAGAAAAGATGTGGAAAGCGGCAGGGGCAATGCGGCGAAAGCCTTGTTTGATTTCTGCGCCAACTGGCTGAAAGGCCATATTCTTGGTGAAGACATGGCAATGGCGAAATTCGTTCGCAAGGGCCGCGCGGCCTGATGAAAGGCGACCGCGGCTCATTTTGGGAGTGACTCAAGGAAGAACCGAGGATTAAATTTCCCATCGATTGGGGAACGGTTCTTTTGATGAAACGGTATCGGCTCAGTTCCGGGTGGCGAATATTTTTAGGGGTCGCCGCGGTCGTTTCCGCCATCGCCACGACAAGCGCATTTAATCTTTACCGAGGATATCAGGAGGAAACCAGGCGGGCGGAGCAACGCAGCCGCAATCTTTCCGAAGCGGTGGCGCGCACCATGACCGCGGAACTGGAAAAAATTGATATCGTCGTTTCCAATGTCGTCGAGCAGTATGAGCGAAACCTGAAGCAAGGTAATGCGGACCCTGACGCAATCGAAAAATTCATCAGCGGTCAAATTAAAAAAGTTCCAGAAATAGAAGGTATTCGTATTGCTGATGATAAAGGGGTTATGTTCGCAGGCTTTGGCCGGTCACATAGTAATTCCCCAAGCATTGAAGACAGAGATTATTTCATTTCTCATCGCGACAATCCCCTTTCCGGACTGATTGTCGGCAAACCGCTGGTCGGGAGGATTTCCCAAAAATGGATCGTCACCTTCAGTCGGCGATACGTCAAAGCTGACGGATCCTTTGCCGGGGTGGTCATCGCCCTACTTACCGTCGATTCGTTGCGGACCCTTTTGTCCGGCTTTGATTTGGGTCCCCGCGGTGTGATGACGCTGCGCTCCGTCGATGATCTTGGCCTGGTCTTGCGGCATCCGGAAACCGTCGGCGGCAAGCCGCTGCCGGTCGGTGACACCAATGTTTCGCAGGACCTTAAGGACCTGGTGAAATCCGGCATCGAGTCGGCCACCTATCACACGGTGACTCCCTATGACCAGACGGCGCGGGTCTTCACCTACCAGAAATTGAAGGGCGCGCCTTTCTTTGCCTTGGCCGGGCTCAGCCAGGCGGAATATCTGCGGCAATGGCAGGCCGACAGGAACGCCTCTCTGACCATCGTCGGCGTATTCGCCGTGGTCACTTCGCTTTGCGGCTGGGTCATTTGGACGCTGGGGCGCCGCCACGATAGTTTTGTCGACCTTCTGGCCGAAAACAACGTCAAGCTGTCCGCCGTCAACGCCGAATATGCCATTCTCAGCCAGACGGACCGGGCGGTGGTCACCTCCACCACCGTGCAGGGGTTTTATCAGGCGGTCTGTGACGCCACCGTCCGCCATGGTTTGCGCATGGCCTGGGTCGGGCTGGTCGATGACGATGGGGTGATCCGGCCGGTGGCCTCGGCGGGCCAGGGAACCGATTATCTGCAACAGGTTGCCATCACCACGCGGGAGGGCGAGCCCTCCGCGCAGGGGCCGTCCGGCCAGGCATTCCTTCTCGGTCGGCCGGTGCTCTGCCAGGATTTCATCAATGATCCGCGAACCGCCCCATGGCATGCGCAGGGGCGTCAATACGGCTGGCGCTCCTCCGCGTCGCTGCCGATTTTCGAGGACTCCCGCGCCAAGGGGGTCTTCACGGTATACAGCGATCTGCCCGAATATTTCAGTGACGGCAAAGCGACGCTTCTGGAAGACCTGTCCAACTCCATTTCCCGCGGCCTCGATCGGTTTGCCTTTGAACAGAAACAAAAGGACTGGCAGGCCAGGTTGCGCAGCAGCGAAGCGCGATTCTCCACCGTCTTCCGTGCCAGCCCGGTGGCCATCGTCATCGCCTCGCTGGCCGAGGATCGCCTGGTGGACGTCAATCCAGCCTTCCTCAGTCTGTTTGGTCATTCTTACGATGATGTCATCGGACGCCGGGAAATGGACATCGGCATTTGGGACGATGTCGGTGATTCCTTCAAAATGACCGAGATCCTGCTGAAACGCGGCCGGGTGGAGAACCTGGCGACATTGTTTCGCACCAATGCCGGCGAATTGCGCGAAGTCCTGGTTGCCACGGAAATCATCGACATCGAAGGGGTCTCCTACCGTCTGAGCATGCTTTCGAACGTCACCGATCTGCGGCAAGCGGAACGGGCGCTGGTGCAGGCCGAGATGGAGAAGATGCACGCGATGCGCCTCAGCATGCTGGGCGAAGTTACCTCGATGATCGCCCATGAGGTGAACCAGCCCATCGGTGCCGTCGCCAATTATCTGCAGGCCGCCATCACCGTGGCCCCCGAGTCCAGGCAGAACGGCCTGATCGAAAAAGCCATCCAGCAGCTTGACCGGGCGGCGGAAACCATCCGGCGGGTGAAGGATTTCGCCGCCAACCGGAAAATCGACCGCCCGGTAGCGACGCCGATCGGACGCCTGCTGGAAGACGGCTGCGCGCTGGCGCTGCTCGGCAATACCGACCGGGAGATCGCCATCACCTTCTCGGTGCCCGACGTCCTCGGCCCGATCATGGGCGATCCCGTCCAGGTCCAGCAAGTGATCACCAATCTCGTGCGCAACGCCGCGGAAGCGGTGCGCGACAGGGATGTCCGCCGCATCGGGATTGCCGCCAGCCAATCCGGCAACCTCATCGAAATCGAAATCAGCGACAGCGGGCCGGGGGTCGGGCCGGAGGTCCGTTCCCGCCTGTTCCGTCCCTTCGTCACCTCCAAGCCCGACGGCACCGGGCTGGGACTGTCCACCTCGCGCTCGATCATCCGCGCCCATGGGGGCGAATTGTGGTGCGCGGAGGATGGGCCGGGGGGCGCCTGCTTCCACTTCACCCTGCCCATGGCCGAGACCGCCGATGCCTGAACGAACCGTCCATCTGGTCGACGATGACGAGGATTTCCGCGATTCTCTCAGGGTATTGATGGAGGCGCATGGCTTCAACGTTGTCGCCTATGCGGACGGCCGCGATTTCCTCGACCGTTTGGGCCACAATCCGGCCGGCTGCGCCATGGTCGACGTCACTATGCCGGTGATCGGCGGCCTTGAAGTGCTGGCCGAACTGGCCAGGCGAAGCGTCTCCCTGCCGGTGATCGTCATGACCGGCGGTGCCGACGTCCCGCTGGCGGTGCAGGCGATGAAAGCCGGCGCCGTCGATTTCATCGAAAAACCGCTGAAGACCGAAACCCTGATGGCGACCGTCATTCAGGCCCTGCTTGCTGATGACGGCGGTCAGGATGGCGGCGTCGACGGCTTCAGGACCCGGCTGGCCGGTCTGACGGAACGCGAATGGCAGGTGCTGGAGGGCGTGGTATCGGGACAGCCGACCAAGGTGATCGCCCATGAGCTGGGGATCAGTCCGCGAACGGTGGATGTGCATCGTTTGCATCTGAACGAAAAACTGGCGGTTACCGGACTGTCGAATCTCGTGCGGCTGGCGCTGAGCGCCGGGGTCGCGCCGGGAGAGCGATGGCAAAAGCTCAGGCAGCATAGGTAAAACTGCGTAACGCGGTGCTGATGTTAATGCTTTAACCTCACGGGGAGGTATTGTGAGGATCTCCCGATGCGGGTTGGCGTCATCGACGACGATGAGGGAATGAGAGACTCGTTGGGAGCGCTTCTGCAGGCCCACGGGCTGGAGGTCTGTCTGTTCGGATCCGTCGAGGACGCCCTGGCGGAGGGCGATAAACTCTTCGCGTTGTCGGCCCTGATCGTCGACCAGCATCTTCCCGGGCTCAGCGGCCTCGACCTGATCCGTCGCGTCGCCGATCACGACATCGCCACGGTGCTCATTTCAGCTCAGCTGGACAACAAACTGAAGGCTGAGGCCCTGAAGGCCGGTGCCCGCGCCGCCCTGGGCAAGCCGCTCGATGCCGGTCTCCTGCTGGCGGCAGTCAACTCCGGTCGTTATGCCTAAGTTCATAAGCATGAATACTTAGGCATATTCACGAATTATACCTAATGGCATAGCGGACTAAACTTCAGCGATAAACCTGCTGAGGTGTGTTATGTCCGAGTCTCCGTTTTCTCAACGGCTTCCGACTGAGATCGCGTGCTCATGCCACGCCGCGGCCCATGACCTGCTGCAGGCCGCCGAACAGATCGTTGCCGCTCCCGGGACCTATCAGGCGTTCTTTGTCGAAATGGCGGTTGCCTCGGTTCTGATCGCCAAAGACTGGTTGGAGGATTGCGGGGAGTGCCCCAACCAGAGCTTAAAGCGCAACTGCGGCGGCAACGACAGGGCGCAATGCCGGCGAACTCCCCGGCAGATCCAAAATGCCGAGCGAGGGACCAAATGAAAAAGGCTGATTACAGTTCGGTCCATACTTTGGTCGCAATCGATAACCAGATCGTTCGCCGGGGTGTGTTGGATGCGCTCAAGCATGCGGGTTTCGGCAGATGCACGGAAGCAGGGAGCCAGGCTGCCTTTCAAGATGCTGTCGACAAGTCCAGTTTTGATTTGATCATCACCGTCTCGGAGTTCGGCGGGTTTCTTATGGCGCCGGTGATTTCAACAATGCGCCTTGGGAAAGCCAGGCATCATCCCTTCCCCATCGTCATCATGTTGCTGGCTCAGGGAGACAGCGACTATGTCCGCAATGTCATCGATTGCGGCTCGGACTACATTCTGTTGATGCCGGTGGCGCCCGGACCCGTTCTGGCGCGGATCGAGGAAGTTACCGTCCAGCGCAAGCCGTTTGTAACAACCTTCGACTATGTCGGTCCCGACCGGCGCAAGGATATCCGTCCGGGCACCGAACAACTGCCTCAATTCGAGGTCCCCAATCCTGTCTTGCTGCGCAGCAGGAATGTCCCCGACAAAGCCCTGCAAGACGAAATCGCCTTGGCCAAGATCCGCTTGCATAATTTGAGGTTGGAGCGCTACGCGGTGCAGTCGCGCTGGCTCGGCAATACCCTGCAAATGATGTTTAGGCGGGGAGAGGTGGATATCTCTAAAATTCCCGCATTCTGGAACCGTATGAAACAGATTTGCCGAGATCTTCCCGCGCTGCTGCGCTTCGACATGAATGACGAAATCGCCGCAGTTCTCGGTCAGTTGGACTCTTGTGCTGACGCCCTTCTGAGGGATGGCGGGAATATTGACAGCAAATTGCTTTCTGACCTTCTCGGCAGTTGTTCACGCGTTGCCGATACGGTGAGAAACCTGCTGCCGTCGACCACGCCATCATAAGAGCTCTGCGCCGGTGGGATGGGAGTGGTTAATCGACACGGATGTCGTCAGCCCGCCATCAGGTCGACCGCCGCCAGCACGAATTCGGCGATGGCGGCGGCGTCATCCAGCGGCAGCACCGGCAGGGTCAGGCCTTCTAGGCGCTGGTCGCTGGCGATGCCGGCGATGGTCGGATCGGACGGCCACAGCATCGGCTTGCCCAGGGATGGCCGATGCACCTCAAGCTTGGGGTGGGCATGGGATTTGAAGCCCTCGATGATCAGCAGATCGACGGGCGTCATGTGGCGGATCAGTTCCTCCACCGGGGGTTCGGCGCCGCCGCGCAATTCATGCATCAGCGCCCAGCGGCTGGAACTGGCCACCAGCACCTCGATCGCCCCGGCTTCGCGGTGGCGAAACGAATCCTTGCCCGGGCGGTCGATATCGACGGCGTGATGGGTGTGCTTGAGGGTCGAGACGCTGAAGCCGCGGCCGCCGATCTCGATGATCAGTTTTTCCAGCAGAGTTGTCTTGCCGGCGCCGCTCCAGCCGGCGATTCCGAAGACCTTCACTGGATGCTGCTCCACCAGGCCCGGAGGGAGGCATCGTCGGGAGCCAGCATGGTGCCGGCGCCGCCGGTCAGCAGGTCCCATTGCGCCTTGTAGCGTTGGGACAGGCAGGTCAGCACCGGAATGCCGTGGTCGACGGCGTCGAACATATCGGTCAGCAGGCCCTTGCCCTCGCTCTCCGCGCCGGCGAATTTATTGACCACCAGCAAGGCCGGGCGGCGGGCGATTTCCCGGCGCAGCACCTCACTGGCTTCGGCCAGGCCGCTCGGGTCAAGGCAGCAGGAACTTGAACCGGGGCCGAGATCCTGGGAAATCAGGTAACGCCGGCCGCTGATCAGGTCGACCAGCTCCATGCGGCTGTGGCCGTTGGGCAGGGGCACCGAGCGCTGGATCAGGCCGCCGACCGTCACCCCCTGTTCGCGCAGGCCGGTGGCGAAGCGTTCCAGCAGGGCCTCGCTGCCGGAGCGGCCGGAGTGAAGGATGACGCCAATCGGGGAGACCTGCGCTTCTTGTGCCATGAGGCCATCTCATGCAAGCGAAGCGGCTGCCCGTCAAGTCGTTTCGCCATGGATCCCGGCGCAGAGATCCCGCACCATGTCGGGGGTCAGCGGTTTCGGCAGCACCAGGGCGATTCCCAGGCGCCGCAGGCTCCGCCGCAGATCGGCGGGTTTCGGTCCGGCGGCGACGGCCAGGGTGGTGCGGCCGATACCCAAGCGCAGGTTCCTCAGCACCGCCATCGGATCGGCGGCGGCGGGATCCCATTCGACCACCGCCAGGTCGCAGGCCGGCGGCGGCAGGCGTCCGTCCGAGGTCAGGATCAGGCGGGCGCCGACGGTTCCCTCCTGCAGGCTGCGGGCGGTGCCGGCGGTGCGGACCAGCCCGAAGATGGTGAGTGGCGGGGATGGCAAAGGGGGAACGTCCAGGAGCTATTAATCTACAACTAAACATAGCATGGTGCTGGGAAGGTTTCTCCTATTCTTACGGCCTATTTCGGCCAGCTGTCGATCATCGCCTTCTTCTTCTTGGCGGCATTCCGATCGGCCGGCGGCAGCGAGCTGCCGGTCAGTTTGTCGAGCGCCCGCTTCGGCGCCTTGCCGCCGACCCAGACCTCGCAGCTCGGCCAGCCGGCATCGCGGAAATAATAGGTTGCCCCGGGCGAGGCCAGTTTGCGCCGGTCATAGAGCAGATGGCGGTGGCTCGGCAGCACCACCTGCAACGCCGCCGGCCCGTCGCCGCCGGTGAAGCGGGCCAGCATGCGATTGAACGGCGCGCTGACGAAGTCGCCCAGCCGGCAGGCATTGGTCAGCAGAGGATCGGCGGTCCCGGCCTTCCAATAGGGCAGGTCATGGTCCTCGACCACCAGCGGTTCATGTTCGTCGATAAAGGGAAGGCGAAAGAAGTTTCCCGGTCCGGTCAGCGGCGACGGGGTTCGCCCGGCGCCGGGGGGGTCAGGCGGCAACGGATTGTAGTCCAGCGGCGGTTTGGCTGTCGCCGTCGTCGCCAGAAGCAGGCCGAGAACTACCAGCGCATGGCCTGAAAGGATTTTTTCGGCTTGCCGTCGGCGTTGCCCATCTGGCTGACGGCCTTCATCTTGGCGTTTTGCGGATCGATCAGTTTGCTCATCAGGACCCATTCCTTCACCATCATGAAACGCGGCGCCAGGAACTGATACGTGCGGCGCAGGAGCTCGGGATTTTCCGGCGACACCTTCAACTGGGCATGGGCCCATTGCGCGAGGATGTCGTCCCAGGCCATCAGGCGGGCGAACAGATCATCCCGTTTGTCGCGGATATAGCCGATCTGTGCCTGCAGGTTGCGCAGCACCGAAAGGATCTCGCCGGTCTGCGCGTCGACCTCGAGAAACAGATCGTTGAGCTCGGCCACCGCCCGCTCGCCCAGCCGGGCCACCTGGTCGGCCACCTCCATGACGCTGCGCTCGCGGCCGTAAAGCCGGCGCAACGTCTGGATCTTGTCCTCCATCTCGCTGATCTTGCGGAAACGATCGCGCAGCGCCTCGATATAGGCCAGTTCATGGGCCAGCTGCTCGACGTATTCGATCACCTTTTCCTTGTTGTCGCGACCAAGGCCGAGCTTTTCCGCGGCCTCGCCGAAGGCCTTGTTGATGGACTTCTTGATTTGCGGATCATCGGCGAGCTGCAGCAATTCGTCGGGGTCGGTGACCACCGACTGGCCGCCGGTCATCCAGTTGACAAGCTGCACGCTGATGCGCTGATAGGCGATCTTCACATGGCGGTCCGACAGGTCCCAGGACGCTTCGCGGGTGACCAGTTCCTTCGGCACGAAGTCGCCGATGCGCAGCGCCTTGAAGAACTTCAGGCCTTTGGCGACGGTGTCCAGCATCCGCCCGTCATCGCTGTCGTCGGGGATGGAGAATTCCTTTTTGATGCCCTTGAAGGTCATCGAAATAGGATTTTTCGCATAGCGAACGATCATAACGGGTTCGTTGGTCTGTTCCGACAGCTGGAAATGCACGTCCTCCAACTTATGGAAGAACCAGTGGTCGAAGGCGATGCGCGGACGACCGTCACCCTGATCCTCCTCGACGGGGACCAGCGGCAGGGCGGGAGTCTCGGCATCTTCGCTCATAGTGCAAGTAATGTAACACAAACCTTATCAGAGATGCACAGTCCGCGGTCATTCGTTCTCGATTCTGTCCATGTCCTCGTCGCTGAAGCCGAAATGATGGCCGATTTCGTGGATCAGCACATGCCGCACCACCGTCCCCAGGTCCTGGCCGGTTTCGCACCAATAGTCGAGGATGGGGCGCCGGTAGAGTAAAATCATGTCATTGGCCTTACGCAGATCAAGCAACGAACGCTGCGGCAGCGCCACTCCGCGATACAGGCCGAGGATATCGAAGGGACTGTCGAGGTCCATTTCGTCTTCGGTTTCCTCATCGGGGAACTCCTCCACCAGGATCACCACGTCGTCGAGATGGCGTCTCAGCTCCCAGGGGATGCGGGCCAGCTCGCGGTTCGCCAGGTCCTCGATATCGGCCGTTCCCGGCGGCGTGGTGAAATGACTGTGCAACGGCATGTCGGTAGGTTCCTTGCCTTGATGCGGGGGCCGGCAGACCCCATTGTCAAGATATTGGCAGTCTACCACAACCTGGCGAGGAGAGATGGCTCAGCCTCTGAACGACGCCGACCGCGACCGGCTGGCCCTGGATCTGCCTCACTGGCGCCTCGCCGAGGATGGTGACGCCCTGGTCCGCTCGTTTCGTTTCGCCGGCTTCGGCCAGGCCTTCGCCTTCATGACCCGGGTGGCGCTGGTCGCCGAACGGATGGACCATCATCCCGACTGGAGCAATGCCTACAACAAGGTCGACATCAGGCTGACCACCCATGCCTGCGGCGGCCTGACCACCAATGATGTGACCCTTGCCAAGGCCATCGACAGGATCTTTGAGGGGGGCTGATTTACAAGTATCCGGCGCCGTGGGAAACTGCGCCGATGATCATGCCCAGGCTTCCGCTCGTCTTCTGTTTCGCCCTGCTGCCGGCCGTGCTGGCCGCCGGCGCGGCGACCGCTGAAACCGCCGGCGCGCAAAGCATGGCGCGCGGCGAATATGTCCGCGCCGTGCGTGAAATGACCGTCGCCGCCAAGGCCGGCGATCCGCAGGCGCAGTTCGATCTCGGCATGGCCTATCGCGACGGCAAGGGGGTCGGCCGCGATTCCTCCCAGGCCTTCAAATGGATCAGGATGGCCGCCGACAAGAATCTGGCCGACGCCCAGTTTGAGGTCGGCCAGATGGAGGAGGAGGGGGAAGGCGTCGACGTCAATCCGACGGATGCCGCCGAGTGGTACCGCAAGGCCGCCAAACAGGGCAGTGTCGGCGCCCTGTTCGCCCTGGGCGAACTGTACCGCGACGGTCGCGGTGTCGCCAAGGACGAGGGGCAGGCGGTGCGCTGGTACCGCCAGGCGGCGGACCGCAACGACATCGAAAGCCAGCTGATGTTGGGCAAGATGTATCAGGACGGCCAGGGCGTGGTGCGCAACCTCAACGATTCGGCCGTATGGTTCCGCAAGGCGGCGCAGCTGGGCAGTCCGCAGGGCCGCCACCAGCTGGCGCTGTTGCTGTTGGGCGGCGACCCCGCCCGGGTCATCGGCCATCGGCCGTCCCGCGATACGGTGGAAGCGGTGCAATGGCTGCGGGCGGCTGCTGATCAGGGATATGCGCCGGCCCAATATTCCCTGGCGATGGCGCATATCAACGGCGTGGTGGCGGAATTCGACCTGCCGAAGGGCCTGGAGCTGTTGCAGCAGTCGGCCGACCAGGGGCATCCGCAAGCCCTCCGCCATCTGGGCCGGCTCTATCAGCAGGGGCGGTTGCTGCCGGTCGATCCGCAGCGCGCTTTTACCTGTCTTGATCTCGCCGTCCGTTTGGGCGACACAGACGCGGTGTCCGACCGCGACGAGGCGGGGCGGGGGCTCAATCCGGCGCAGCTGCAGGCGGCCAGGAAGCGCGCCCAGGATTGGATGACCGCCCGCGGCCTTTGACAAAGGATGCCCGTGATGTCCGGATTATTATGGCAACCCTCCGCCGACCTCATCGAGCAGGCCCTGGTTTCGGCCTTCCTCGACCGCGTCAACCGCCGCCATGCGGTCGGCGCCGCCGGCATGGCCGATCTGTGGCAATGGTCGGTGGACCAGCCGCGCGCCTTCTGGCGCGAGGTCTGGGATTTCGCCGGCATCGTCGGCAGCGACGCCGGGCATGAGGTGGTGGACGACCTCAGCCGCATGCCGGGGGCCAGGTGGTTTCCCGATGCCCGGCTGAATTTCGCCGAAAACCTGCTGAGACGGCAGGATCACGGCGACGCCGTGGTGTTCTGGGGCGAGGACAAGGTCAAGCGGCGGCTGTCGCATGGCCAGCTGTACCAGCTGGTGGCGCGGCTGGCCTCGGCGATGCGGGCGATGGGGGTGGTGGCCGGCGATCGGGTGGCCGGTTATCTGCCCAACCTGCCGGAAGCGGTGGCCGCCATGCTGGCGGCGGCCAGCATCGGCGCCATCTGGTCCTCGGCCTCGCCCGATTTCGGCGTCCAGGGCGTGCTCGACCGCTTCGGCCAGATCGCTCCCAAGCTGCTGCTGGCGGCCGACGGCTATTGGTACAACGGGCGTGCCAATGACGTGCGCGGCAAGCTGGCGGCCATCGTCGCCGGTCTGACCTCGGTGGAAAAAGTGGTGGTGGTGCCCTATCTCGAGGCGCATCCCGACCTTGCCGGCATTGCCGGCGCGGTGTCGCTGGAGGATTTTCTCGCCGGCCACTCCGGCGCGCATATCGTCTTCAACCGGCTGCCCTTCGATCATCCGCTGTACATCATGTATTCCTCGGGGACCACCGGCGTTCCCAAATGCATCGTCCACGGCGCCGGCGGCACCTTGCTGCAGCATGTCAAGGAACATCTGCTGCATTGCGACATCAGGCCGGACGACCGGGTCTTCTATTTCACCACCCTGGGCTGGATGATGTGGAACTGGCTGGCCTCGGCGCTGGCCTCGGGGGCCACCCTGCTGCTCTATGACGGCTCGCCCGGTCTCGGCGGCGGCTCCATCCTGTTTGATTTCGCCGATGCCGAGGCGATGACCTTTTTCGGCACCTCGGCGAAATGGCTGGACGCCATCGCCAAGGGCGGCCTGCGTCCCCGGCTCAGCCATCGTCTGGGGGCGCTCAGGACCCTGGCCTCGACCGGCTCGGTTCTCGCCCCCGAGGGCTTCGACTATGTCTATGCCGAGATCAAGGCCGACCTCTGTCTGTCCTCGATTTCCGGCGGCACCGACCTGATCTCCTGCTTCATGCTGGGCAATCCCATCGGTGCGGTCTGGCGCGGCGAAATCCAGACCCGCGGGCTGGGCATGAAGGTCGAGGTGTTCGACGAGGACGGACGGCCGGTGACCGGACGGAAGGGCGAACTGGTCTGCACCATGGCCTTTCCGTCGATGCCGGTCGGATTCTGGAACGACCCCGACGGCCTGAAATACCAGGCCGCCTATTTCGAGCGGTTTCCCGGCGTGTGGACCCATGGCGACTGGGTGGAACTGAACGAGCGCGGCGGGATCATCGTCTACGGGCGCTCCGACGCCACCCTCAATCCCGGCGGGGTGCGCATCGGCACCGCCGAGATCTATCGCCAGGTGGAGGCCTTCGACCAGGTGGCCGAGGCGCTGGTCATCGGCCAGGACTGGAACCATGACGTCCGGGTGGTGCTGTTCGTGCGTCTCAAGGAGGGGGTGGTCCTCGACGAGACCCTGGTCGAGGCGATCAAGCGCCGCATCCGCGATAATACGACGCCGCGCCATGTTCCGGCCAAAGTGATCGCGGTCACAGACATTCCCCGTACCCGATCCGGTAAGATCACAGAATTGGCGGTGCGCGACGTGGTTCACGGCCGGCCGGTGAAGAATCAGGAAGCCCTTTCCAACCCCGAGGCCCTGGATCTCTTTCAGCGGATTTCCGAACTGGAATCATAAACGCTCACCAAATCTTCACTTCGCAGTGCAACAGGAGTATATTACTCCGTTGTGCGCCAAGGAATTAAGGTGTTCGCAGGTTGACGATGAAAAGCGTGGTCGTTTCCTCCCTGTTGCTGGCCCTGGTCGCCGCCGGCACCGCTTCGGCGGCCGACGGTGGATTGAACGGGCATGACTGGTCGCTGGGCGGTGCCGCCTATAACGGTGCCGAAGGCTCGCGCCTGACCCTGTGGGACGAGGGCAGCATCGCCGTCGGCCTGGCCTCGCCGGCGGTTGCCCTGCCCAGCCAGGCGGACAACATGCAGACCGGCGGCTTCCTCTCCTGGCGCGGCGAAGCCTATCGCCTCGACGCCACTCTGGCGGCGGGGCTGGGCGGCGTCAAAGCCGGGCTGGGCGCGGCGATCGGCGCCATGCCCGGGGAACTCGGCACCAGCTATGGCCTGCGCCTCGGCACCGCCCATGGCGGGGAACGCTTCACCATCAATCCGACCAGCCGGCTGGGGCTGACCGATACGCAGCCGCCGCTGTCCGACGTCAATGTCAGCTTCACCGTCAACCATGCCCTGACTCCCAGCCTCAGTCTGATCGGCACCGCCGAGGCGCGGCGCACCACCGGACCGATGCCCGAGGGCGGCATCGGCCAGAACCGCTATCTCCTCGGCGCCGGGCTGGGCGTCCGGTTCTAATGCCTTTCTTATTCGTTGCGGCCAGGCGCGGCGAAGGCCTCGAAGTCGAATTTGCGCGGATCCACCGGATGCACATTCAGCCAGTTCATGCTGGGGTCGTCGATGGTATGCGGCCCGAAGCGTTCGACGATGTATTGGTCGACCGGGCGGACCTCGAAATGAAACTCCCTGAACCCGCCGACCTCGCCGATCTTTTCATTTCGCTGGACGATTAGTCCGGCGGCGATGCGCCTGGCGTTGTCGCCGACGATCCGTCCCAGGCGGGCATAGCGGGTGAAGACCACCCGGCCGTTCGGGTAGTTATGGCGGATCACCACATATCGGCCGCAATGGCCGCCGCCGTCGTTCAAGGCGTTGTCGTCGTCCTCGACCTTGACCACGATGCCGTGGGCGACGGCCGTCACCGGCGAGCCGGTCGCCGCCGCGCGGTCAATGCCGAAATGGAAATCGGCGGTGCCGCAGTCGCTTCCTTTGCCGCCGTTGGGGCCGAACGGCTGCCCGGCGGAGGCCGGCAGCGATACCAGCATCATGCCGAGAAACATCTGCAAAATCTGATTGACCGGCATGGTGCGGAGGAATCCTTGGCTATCGTGGATATAGATCAAGACGAGATGGTAATACTATTATATCTCGCAATGATTGCAATATCTGTCAGCCGCGATTTGTTTCGGGTGCCGCCGGATGAAGGCGCGTGGGTCTCAGGTTTCCGGAAACAGCCGCGGAAACAAGGCGCCCAGCGCATGGGCGGGAAAGCGAAGCGAGAGGGGGCCCTTCGGCGTCTCGTCAGGCTCTGCTCCGGCCGATCATTTGGCCGATGTTCAGGCGCCGGCGGCGGCCAGCAGGCCGTCGAGATCGAGATGGGTTTCCAGATGCCGGGCCAGCCGGTCCAGCACGGCCTCGACCTCGGCGGTAAAGGCCAGACCGCCGGCGGCGCCCGGCTGCAGGCGGTCGAGAAAGGCCCGGCGGAAGCCGTCGGCGGCGAACAGGCCGTGCAGATAGCCGCCCATCACCCGTCCATCGGCGGATATGGCGCCGTCGGGCCGGC
>DUZF01000068.1 GCA_013349665.1 Rhodospirillaceae bacterium
TACATGGCAAAAGCCACCGACAATCCCGGCCACGACATCGCCTCCACTCCCAATCTGTCGCCGACCATTATTCCTGCCGCGTGATCAGCCAAACAAGGTGAGGCGCGGGTGACGCTTACGGTGTTCTCGGCGACGGTGTGACCAATGTGACACAACCGCATATCGTCGGCTCGGGGTTGGTCGCCGGGGCGCAAGTCCTGCTCTACGAGGGGTCGACGCGATTGGGCGGCGGCGTTGCCGACGGCCAGGGAAATTACGCCATCCAGCCGGATAGTCCACTGGCCGACGGCGTACATTCCCTGTCGGTCAGGCAGGTCGTCGCCGGAGTGGCCAGCGACGCCTCGGCAAGCCGGGACATCGGCATCGACACCACCCCGATGGATCTGTCCTCGTTAAGCTGGGTGGTGCCGCCGTCGCCGCAAATCAACGCCGCTGTGGCGCTCGAGTTCCCGGATCCGCTGGGCTCGATCCTGTCCCTGACGGTATCGGCCGGCAGCCAGCCGACCCAGGTGCAGATCGATCCGACGGATCCGCGACGTCTGGATTTCCACTGGCAAACGCCGGGGTCGGGCTCGGTCAACCTTGCAGGTACGGTGACCGACATTGCCGGCAACGCCAGTTCCTTCGTCAAACCGGTGAGTTTCTAGCCTCCACGGCCTGGGCGAGGGCGCAGAATCCGGCCAGGTCGACATCCTCGGCGCGCAGGGTCGGGGCAATGCCGGTTTCGGCCAACAGAGCCTCGGCATCGCCCAAGGCCCGCAGGCTGGAACGCAGCATCTTGCGTCTCTGCCCGAAGGCGGCGGCGGTCACCCGTTCCAGTGTCGCCATTGCAATATCGGCCAGCGGTTGCGGGCGCGGCTCGATCTGCACCACCGTGCTGGTGACCTTCGGCGGTGGGATGAAGGCCTCGCGGCCGATATTGAACAGCGGCCGGACCTGGCAGCGCCACTGGGTAATCACCGACAGCCGGCCATAGGCGGAACTGCCCGGGCTGGCGGCCAGGCGGTCGACCACTTCTTTCTGGAACATCAGGGTGAAACTGGCAAAGGACCCGGCCTGTCTCAGCCATTGGATCAGCAGGGCGGTGGAAATGTTGTAGGGAAGATTGGCGACCACCCGCCGCGGCGCCTCGCCCAGGCTTGCCAGGTCGATCTTCATGGCGTCGCCGGCCAGAATCTCGAGACGCCCGCCGGCGGCGGCGGCGACCTGCTGGAGGGCTGCGATGGCGCGGTCATCGCGTTCGATGGCGATGACCCTGGCTGCCCCCGCTTCCAGCAGGGCGCGGGTGAGGCCGCCGGGACCGGGGCCGACCTCGATGGTGGTGCCGCAGTCAAGCGCCCCGGCGGCGCGGGCGATCCGTGCCGTCAGGTTGAGGTCGAGGAGGAAATGCTGGCCCAGCGATTTGCGGGCGGCCAGACCATGGGCGGCGATGACCTCCCGCAACGGCGGCAGTTCAGTCATGGCGGCAGGCCAGTTCGCCGGCCAGACGGAGTGCCGCCGCCAGGCTGTCCGGCCGGGCCCGGCCGCTGCCGGCGAGGTCGAAGGCGGTCCCGTGGTCGGGCGAGGTGCGGATGAACGGCAAGCCCAGGGTGACATTCACCCCGCCGTGGAAGTCCAGTGTCTTCAAGGGGATCAGCGCCTGGTCATGATACATGCAGAGCGCCGCGTCATAGCCGGCGCGAGCCTCCTCGTGGAACAGGGTATCGGCCGGCAGCGGACCGCGGATGTCGATGCCTTCGGCCGCCAGGATTCGCACCGCCGGGCCGACCACGGCGGCATCTTCGTCGCCCATGACGCCGCCCTCGCCGGCATGGGGGTTGACGCCGGCCACCGCCAGGCGCGGCCGAGCGATGGCGAAGTCGCGGCGGAGCGCGTCCGCCACCACCCGACCGGTGGTGACGATCAACTCGGTGGACAGCCTGGCGACGGCTTGCCGCAAGGGTTCATGAATGGTCACCGGAACTACCCGCAACTGCCGGCAGGCCAGCATCATCGCCACCGGCGGTCCACCGGCCAGCGCCGCCAGGAATTCGGTATGGCCGGGAAAGCCGAATCCGCAATCGGCCAAAACCTTCTTGTGGATCGGATTGGTCACCACCGCCGCCGCGCGGCCGTCCATGACCAGTCGCACCGCCTCTTCGATGGCGCCGATCACCGCTCCGGCGTTGGCCGGATGCGGCCGGCCGGGCTCGACGGCCGAGGGCAGCGGGCGATGCAGCACCGGCAAGCCATCGGCAAAGGCGGCCGGCGCCTGGTCGGGCCGTTCGATGGTCAGTACCGGCACCGCCATCCCTAAGCGCCCGGCCAGTGCCGCCAGACGCCCGGCGTCGTCGATGACGAAGAACGGCGCCAGGCCCAGCGCTTGGCGATCGCGCCAGCAGACCAGCGCCAGGTCGCCGCCGATACCGGCCGGCTCCCCCATGGTCAGCGCCAATGGCGGGCGCGTCATGCTCACATGCGGATCTCGATGAACGCCGACCGCCGCAAGTCGCGCAGATAGCGCCTTGCCAGCACATCCATCTGTTCGTCCTCCATGCGCCGGCGTATGGCGTCGCGCGACGGCAGGCCGCCGGTGTCGTCCTCGCGGGCGCAGACAGCGAACAGGCGACGGGCGTTGCCGCCATCGATGGGCGCGCTGAGGCCGCCGCCCGGACGCAGATTGGCGATGATCGCCTCGATCTCCTGGGGAATCTGGGCGACCGGAATCTTGACCGCACGGTTGTAGGTGGCGGAGGGAACCTCTTTGGCCAGGCGCTCATAGTCGTCGCAGCTCTTGCCGGGGGCGAGGGCCTCCTGCAGGCGTTTCAGCTGGACATCCCGCTCGGCCATGGTGGCGCTGGGCAGGCTGGTCAGTTCGACGGTGAAAATGTCGATGGTCGGGCCGGTGCTGATGCCCTGGCCGACCAGCCGGCGGTCGAGCAGCATCAGGATATGGTAGCCGTCGATGGTGCGGATCGGCGGTGTCACCGTATTGGGCTGGAGTTTGGCAAGGGCCTGGGTCAGCGCCTCGTCCAACATGCCCTCGGACACCCAGCCGAGGCTGCCGCCCGAGGCGCCGGTCTGGCTGAACTGCTGGGCCAGGGCGGAAAACGGCGCTCCCAGGCGCATCTGTTCGATCAGCCGGTCAGCCAGCGACCGCACTTCCTCGTCGCGCTTCGGGTCGTCGACCGCCAGATAGATTTCCGCCGCCTGGTATTCGGGTTTGCCGAGATTGGCACGCAGCGCCTGCAGGCGGGTGTCGACGCCTTCCTCACCGACATGCACCTGACTGGACAGTTCATGGCGCACCACCTGCATCCATCCCAACTCGGCACGCACCTGCTGACGCATTGATTCCGGATTGACCCCCCGGCTTTGCAGGAACGGCTCGAAGCTGCCCTTGGGCATGTTGTTCTGGCGTTCGATGGTCCCCATGCTGGCGGCGATGTCGCTGGCGGTGATGCCGATTTTCAGGCGTTCCGCCTCCTGGATCTGCAGGCGTTCGTCAATCAGACGACGCATCACCTGCGGCACCAGCCGGGAGCGGCTTTCCATCGTGTCGGGAAGATTGGACGACAGCAGGACCAGGCGCATGCGCTGTTCCACGTCATGGACCGAAATGATGTCTTCGTTGACGACGGCGGCCACACGCTGCGTCTCCTCGGCTTCGGCGGTCGGCCGGGCGAAAAGCGTCAACAGGGCGATGCCGGCGAGGGTCAGGGTGGTCAGGAAGGAGCGCTTGATCATGGCTCAGAATACGTCCACAGGGAATTGAGTGAGGGTCTTCAGGTAGATTCGCAGCATCAGGTAATGCCCGAGGGCAAAGGTCTGATTGGTGGTGTGGCGACTGCCGGCGTCGGCGCTGACCAGCAGGCATTCATCCTCATAGGTCAGTCGCACGCCGCTTTGCAACGGTCCACCGCCCTGACCGAGATTCTGCGTCTGGTATATCTGCGTCGACCAGCCGTGGCTGATCTGCGCCGACAGGGTCATATTGGCCTGCTCTCGCGCCAGGAACGGGCTGGTGGGATTGAGGCGGTCATAGAAAACATAGGCGAGTTGCAGATTGAGCGGGCGTGGACCGAGGGAGGTGGACAATTCGCTGCGCCGAATGACCAGGGTATTACGATCGAGGCGAAAACCGTAATGCAGTTGCACATTGTTCGACGGCGAAAAATTGGTCCGGCCGACGATGTCGGAAAACCGGTGATCGAGGCCGGTGCCCTGCGGCAGGATGGTCTGCGGCTTCATCTGGTAGCTCTGGCCGACCAGCAGGTCGGCGGCGCCGAAGCCGCGATTGACCACGGAATACTGGCCGCCATAGGCGACGCGCGGGCCACTGACCACCCGGTCATAACCGGACGCCGGCGACGGACTGAAGATGTTGGTGTCGTCCAACTCGAAGTCGAGGCTGTCTTCGTTGGGAATCTTCAGTGAATTGCCGCCATAGGGGCTGGCGGCGGCGACCAGGATGGGGGTCAGGGTTTCCGAGGAATGCTCGTTGAGGCGGGTGAACGGATAGCGCCAATCAAGTGAAATCGCCGGCAGGGTGCGGGTGTCATTGTGCTGCCGGGTGTCTCCGGGTTGCAGGCTGACGCTGTTATAGGCGTCGGCGCGCATCGAGGCGGACAATTTGTAAACCTCGCCGTCGGGGGCGGTATAAGGCAGATTCCAGGCGGTCAGGGTGTTGATCCGCCGGCTGTCGGTGCCCTTGCCGCGGCTGACCGCCGCCGCATGGGTGTTGAAACTCCAGTAGCTGCCTTCGGGTCCTGGCTCGCCGACATAATTATAGGTGGCTAAAGGAAGCACGATGGGCGATTTCTGTGTCGCCTGGGCGCCGGCCGGCAGCACCGAGTTGGTCAGGCTTTGAAAGCTGTAACCTTCGACCGAGGCGTAGTTGCGGTAGTCAAATCCTTCGATATACGGGCGTGCGGTGAGATAAGGATCGGTGATCCGGTAGCCGAAGGCCTGCAGGTAATTCTGATCCGATGACCGTTGTATGTCCCAGCCGGCTCGCCATTGCGGGTCGAGGTCGAAACGGGCCCGCGCGTCCATATGCCAGCCCACCGTCTGGTTGCCGGCATAGCCGGCGGCCGACAGATTGGCGATGCTGAGCGTGGTCTTGGCTTCGCCGTTGGCCGTGCGCAGACGGTCGGTGACGGCCAGCATCTGGTCGTCCTTGCTGGTCGCCATGGGGGCGATGGTGACGTCCTGTCCGGGGTCGATGACGATAAAATAGGGAACCCGCGCGCCGGCGCCGATCACCCGGTTGTTGACCACGCTGATCGGCAGCAGGCCGCTGCGCCGCTTCACCGTCGGATCGGCATGGGACAGATAGGGGGTGTAGAGGACCGGCCAGCCGTCGACGTCGAGCCAGGCATCCTCATATTCGATCAGATGCTCCACCTCGTCATGGGTGACCCGCGCCGCCGTGAGTTGCCACAGCGGCGGCTTTTCCGGGTCGTCGGCGCAGGGTGCGCAGGCGGTGTAGACCGCCTGGTCGAAGACGCTGCGGTCGCCGGCATGCCGCCGCCCCTGGTTGGCGGCGATGCGCGAATCGTCGATCATCAGGATGCGGATGCCGTTGGCCGTTCCCTCCTTCATGTCGCCGGTCAATTCAATATAGTCGGCGAAGGTCACCTCGCCGGTATCCTCGGTCAGGCTGACATTGCCGGCGGCGATGACCACATCCTGCTTGAGATTGTAGGACAGGCTGTCGGCCAGCAGGATGCGCCCGCCCTGATCGACCTCCACATGGCCGCGGGCGGTGATGATGTCGAGATCCCGGTCATGAACGATCTGGTCGGCGGTCAGCAGCGCCGGTTGCGCCTCCGCCCGCGACTTGCGCCCCGTTGGCTTGCCTGCCGGTTTGCCTGCCGGCTGGCCGCTCTCCGGCGCCGCCGGCGGCGATTGTGCCGCCTGGCCGGGTTGGGCCAGCGCGGCGGCCAGGACCATGGAGCAGACCATCGCCGGAAGCGAGCGGGACAATCCGGCCATCGTCACTGGCGGTCACCGGCGTCGGGAGATTTGACCAGCGACGGCGCGTGCAGCACCCAGGCGCCGGCGGCAATCGGCACCAGCGGCAGCAGATAGATCAGCGGCACCAGGGAAATGTCACGGGTCACCAGGTTGGAGAGGCCGAGCGCCAGGGCCTGCAGCCCGACCATCGCGCCTATCGCCAGGGCCACCCTGCCGGCCTGGCCACGGCGGTTGAACCAGCCGGACAACATGCTGGCCAGTGCAATGAAGGCGAATGAATAATGGTATAGCGGCGACGCCAATCTTTGGTGACCTTCGACCCGGAATTGACGGAACAGCACGGGCCCGACCTGGCTCTCGCTGACCGAAAAAAGTTCTTCCGTCGACCGCTCCCGCGCGTCGCGCGAACGCTCCTCGCCGGTATCGGAAGAGTCCGAGAATTCCATGGCATAATTGTCGAAATATAGCAACGACAGCCGGTTCGACCCGGGGGTTACCTGCAGGCGGGTGCCGTTGATCATGAACACTTTCGGTGCCCCGATGTCGGTCTTGATGAGGGCGCCGCGCTCGGCCATCAGGGTGACCTTGCGTTGTGGGTTGCGCCGGTCATAGACGATGATGCCCTGCAATTCACCCTCCGGCGACCGCGACCGCACATAGACGGTGAGACCCTGGCCGACCTGGTTGAACTGGCCTTCCTGCAGGACGATGCCGGTGACCGAATTGCGCAGCGCCCATTGCAGGCGGTGAAATTCCTCGACCGTGCTGGGGATGACCCAGAGATTGAGAATGAAACCGAGGATGGTGCCGAATCCGGCGAGGATCAACGCGGGGCGGGCGATCAGCCAGTGGCTGGCCCCGGCCGAGCGCAGCACCACCATCTCGCGGTCGGTGATCAGCGCGTTGTAGGTAAAAAGCACCACCGCGAACAGCGACACCGGCAGGATGACGGTGAGAAAGTTCGGCATCACCAGCATGGTCAGCTTAAGGAACAGTCCGAGCGAGGCGCCTTTGTTGACGGTGAGTTCAACGAAACGCAGCGATTGGGTCAGCCACAATATCGCGGTCAAGCCGATAGTGACCAACACCGTGCTTACGGTCAGTTGGCGCAGAATGTAGCGGACGATTACCATCAGCTCGACTTAGACGACTTTTCCCGGGTTCATGATCCCTTGCGGATCCAAGGCTGCCTTGATTTTCGACATCATTTCAAGCTCAACCGGGGCCTTGTAATGGCAAAGCTCGTCTTTTTTCAGCTTGCCGATGCCATGCTCGGCGCTGATCGAGCCTCCCATGGCGACCACGATGTCATGGACGATGCGGTTCATCCGCTGCCATTCGCCTATGAAGGCCTGCTTGTCGGCGGCCGGCGGCTGCGACAGATTGAAATGGATATTGCCGTCGCCGACATGGCCGAAGGGCACCACCCGCACGCCCGGCAGCGCCGTCTCGACGGCGGCGGTGGCGCGGCGGATGAACTCGGGAACCGAGGCATTGGGGACCGAGACGTCATGCTTGATGCTGCCGCCCTCGCGCTTTTGCGCCTCCGGCACGCTTTCGCGGATGCGCCACAGGGCCTGCGCCTGGTCGAGCGACGCGGCCATCACCGCATCGGCCACTTCGCCCTCCTCGATGGCGGCGGCGAGCAGCCCTTCCATAGCCTCCTGCAGCGATCCCTCGGGCCGCGACGACGATATTTCCATCAGCGCGTACCAGTCGTGGGGCGCGCTCAGCGGATCGGCCACCCCCGGCACCTGGGCGCAGCCCAGTTCGAGGCCGATGCGCGGCACCAGCTCGAAGGCGGTCAACTGGTCGCCGGTGGCGGCGCGGGCGCGGGCCAGCAAGGCCAGGGCGCTGTCGAGACCGGCCAGCCCGCAGAACGCCGTCTGCACGTCGCGCGGTCTGGGGAAAAGCTTCACCACCGCGGCGGTAATCACCCCCAGCGTGCCTTCCGAGCCGATGAACAGCTGCTTGAGGTCGTAGCCGGTGTTGTCCTTGCGCAGCGCGCGCAGACCGTTCCACACCCGGCCGTCCGGCAGCACCACTTCCAGGCCGAGGACCAGATCGCGGGTGTTGCCGTAGCGCAAGACGCCGCTGCCGCCGGCATTGGTGGCGATATTGCCGCCGATCTGACAGCTGCCTTCCGCACCCAGGCTCAAGGGGAACAGACAGTCGGCGGCTTCCGCCGCCTGTTGGGCGGTGGCCAGAATCACCCCGGCCTCCAGCGTCATGGTGAAATTGAGCGGATCGACCGAACGCAACCGGTTCATCCGCTGCAGGCTGAGGACCACCTGGCTGCCGGTGCCGTCGGGCGCGGCGCCGCCGCACAGGCCGGTATTGCCGCCTTGCGGGACGATGGCCACTCCGGCCGCGGCGCAGAGGCGCACGACCTCGGCGGTCTGGGCGGTGTCGGCGGGGCGGATGACCGCCCGCGCCCGGCCGTGATACAGCCCGCGCTCCTCCTCCAGATAGGGGGCCATGCGCTCGGCGTCGGCAAGCAGCCCGGCGGTGCCGACAACGGCTTCCAGGCGGTCTAAGAGGTCATCCGTCATACAATGGGTTTAGCCTCAACCGTCCCGCCGTACAAGGGGCGACGAGGGGCGGGGCGCGGCGGCGCGGCGCAGGCGGTCATTGATGGCCAGTCCCAGCCCATGGCGGGGGATCGGCATCACCGCGATGGCCCGTTGCGGCGGCGCATCCAGACGCCGCAACATGGCGAACAGGTTGGCCGCCGCTTCCGCCAGATCGCCCTCGGCGCTGAGATTGAGGCAGTCGGCCGGGGCCCGGCCGCCGAAACCGAGCAGCGCCTCACCGGGGCGGGCCTGTTCGGCATCCAGGCGGACCGGGCGGGCGGGCGCATAGTGGCTGGCCAGCATGCCCGGGGCGCGCGGGTCGGCGGTGGCCGCCGCCGTGTCCACCGGACCGAGTTCCTCCTCCAGGGTTTCGCGGGCGATGCCGCCGGGGCGGAGCAGCACAGCTTGCCGGCCGGTAAGGTCGAGGACCGTCGATTCGACGCCGACGGCGCAGGGGCCGCCGTCGAGGATCATCGCCGGCGGCGGATCGAAATCGCCGGCCACATGGCGGGCGGTGGTCGGGCTGATGCGTCCCGACGGATTGGCGCTGGGCGCCGCCAGGGGGCGTCCGGTCGCCGCCAGCAGGGCCAGCGCCACCGGATGCGCCGGCACCCGCACCGCCAGGCTGTCCAGGCCGGCCGAGGCGAGCAGCGACACCGCCGCCTCGGGGCGGCGCGGCAGGACCAGGGTCAGGGGGCCGGGCCAGAAGCGGCGGGCCAGTGCCGCTGCCCGGTCATCCACGGCCACCAGTTCGCCGGCGGCCTCCGCCGCGGCCAGATGGATGATCAGCGGATTGAAGCTGGGCCGTCCCTTGGCGGCGAAGATGGCGGCGACGGCGCGGTCATTGGTGGCATCGGCGCCCAGGCCGTAGACGGTTTCGGTGGGAAAGGCGACCAGCCGGCCGTCGCGCAGCAGTTCGGCGGCTTGTGCGATGGACCGGGGATCGGCGGCGACGATGGTCATAGGGACACGGATAAGAACGGATGCCAACGGATGCACACGGATAGCAAAAATTCGGCGCCGAAGGCGCCATTAAATTTTATATCGGCGCGGTTGCAGGGGTGAAGAAAATCCGTTCTCATCCGTTTAATCTGTCCAAATAACAGAGGTTAAGACACCTTTCCCCAGGCGATGAATGACGGGTTGGCGAAGCCGGGTTTGCCATAGTCCAGCCGGTTGCCCTCGGCGTCGGTGACACGGCCGCCGGCGGCCTCGAGGATCGCCTGGCCGGCGGCGGTGTCCCATTCGCAGGTGGGGCCGAAGCGGGGATAGAGGTCGGCCTCGCCGGTGGCGATGAGGGCGAATTTGAGCGAACTGCCGGACTGGCGGACCTCTGCCACCGGAAAGCGGCCGGTAAATTCGGCGAAGCGGTCGGGATCGCGATGCGATCGGCTGGACAGCACCACCAAGCCGCCTTTCGGCGCGTCCCGGCACTGGATCGGGTGCGCCGGCGAGGTGCCGTCGGCCTGCGTCGCCCGGCCGGGACGGCCGCAGAACAGGCGGCTGAGCACCGGCGCCAGGAGGACGCCGAGGACCGGCCGGCCGTCCTCCACCAGCGCGATATTGACGGTGAATTCGCCGTTGCGCTTGACGAATTCCTTGGTGCCGTCCAGCGGATCGACCAGCCAGAAGCGGCTGCCGCTGAGCTCCGGCAGGGAGCCGGCCGCCGCCGCCTCTTCGGAAATGACCGGGATCTCCGGTGTCAGCCTGGCGAGGCCGGCCAGAATAATTCCCTCGGCGCGCAGGTCGGCTTCGGTCACCGGCGAGCTGTCGCTTTTGGCGGTAACCCTGAAGTCGGCGGCATAAACTTCGAGAATGGCGTCCCCGGCCTGCCGGGCCAGACGGCCGAGCGGCGTCAGCAAATCATCGTAATCGGTCACGGATTATCCTGTTTCAGCTCTACGGCGCGGAACGAGAAAGCTTGGCAGCCGGCGGGCAGCGGCGCCTGGGTCAGGCCGGCTTTCTGTTTGAGATGGGCAAGGAAGTCATGCGGATCCGGCAACTGCTCCCACACTGCCGGCAGAAAAACGGCGCGATGCTGGCCGTCGTCGATGATCAGGCCGTCGCGCCTGGGCTGCAATTTGCCCAGCAGGTCCGCCTCGTCCCGCCAGGCGATCGGCTCGGCCGGCGTCAGCACCGACACCGAAATCTCCAGCCCGTCCAGTTCGGCCTCGCTGACGGGGGCGAAACGGGGGTCGTTGAGGGCCGCCTTGACGGCGTTGTCGGCGACCTCCTCGGCCAGCGGGCGCCAGGCGGACAGCGAACCGATGCAGCCGCGCAGCCTGCCGTGCAGAGACAGGGTGACGAAGGCCGCCGCCGGCGCCTGCAACGGTGCCGGCAGGGTCTCCGGCCTCGGGGCGGAGCCGCGGCCGGCGATCCGCCAGGTAATGGCCTGGCGGGCCAGGGCCAGCAGCGTCCCGGCATGGCCGGCCCAATTGCCGTTGTTTGCGGCGACGAAGGCCCAGGCGCCGTAGCCCACCACCCGGTCGCGCGGCCCGGCGGTATCGCCCGAATTGCGCAGATCGACGGTGGTGACCGCCAACCCCCGCCGTTTGGCGAGGTCGAGCAGGCCGAGAATCGGCAGCCGGCCGCAGGCCTGGTCGCTGCCGATGGCCTGCCCGTCGCAACTTTCGATGGCCAGCCTGGTGCGGTCGTCGATACGCCTGGCGGCGCCGTAATCGAGATAATGGCTGAGATCCGAGCTGATGACGATCAGCGTCTCATCGCCGCCCCACAGGGCATCGAGCACCGCCGACACTGTTTCCGCCGACGCCTCGCCGACGACCAGCGGCACCAGGCTGAACCGCTCCAGCGCGATCTGCAGGAACGGCAGATGGACCTCAAGGCTGTGTTCCTGCGCATGGGCGGCGTCAAGAACTCCGACGCCGGGGATGGCGGCCAGGCAGGCCTCCACCCGATGGTCGACGGGGATCCTGCCCAAAGGTGTTTCGAACCACTCGGCGGAACTGGTGGCGATGCCGCGGAAGGCCACCCGGTGCGACGGTCCCATCAGCACCACCCGGGACAGCTGGTGGCGCACCGGCCGCAGGCTGGCATAGACGCTGGCCGCCACCGGACCGGAATAGACGTAGCCGGCATGCGGCGCGATCACCGCCTTGGGTGGCGGTCCGGGCGGACAGCTTGCCTGACCCAGCAGGCGCCCGACATCAGCCGCCAGCTCGTCGGGGGCGGCCGGATAGAACATGCCGGCGACGGCGGGAGCGCGAACGAACCCCATCGACGAATTCACTCCCCAAAAACGGTTTCAATGCACCGCAAGGCCGGCGGCAAGGACCTCCAGCAACGACCCGGCATCGGACGACACCCGCAGCATAGCGCGCTCGGCAGGCTTCACAAAGCTCTCCCGCACCAGGCCCTCGAGGACCGTCGTCAGCCCAGACCATAAACCTTTGACGTCCAGGATGGCCATCGGCTTGGCATGCCGTCCGGTCTGGCGCCACCGCCACAGGGTGAAGACCTGTTCCAATGTTTCGACGCCGCCCGGCAGGGTGAGGAAGCCGTCGGCCAAGTCGATCATCTTGGCCAGGCGTTCCTGGTCGCTGCCGACCAGGAACAGGTCGCTGAGGCCGCGATGTCCGGCCTCGGCATCCCAATGCTGGCGCGGCATCACCCCCACCACCCGGCCACCGGCCCGCAGGGCGGCGTTGGCCAGCGCTCCGGCCAGGCCGCGCGAGCCGCCGCCGTAGATCAGGGTGAGGTTGCGTTCGGCCAGCAGCCGCCCGAGGCCTCTGGCGGCCTCCAGATAGTCGTCGCCATGGCCTGGGCCGACGCCGCAAAACACACAAACAGCCGTCATGAAAACTCCGCGCTCGGGAAGCCGAGCCGGCATAGTCGCAGGCGTTGCTTAATGCGAGGTTTCGACCAACTGTCTTAGCCTTTCGAGCGCCCTGCGCCGATCGGCGGAGAAGTCGCCGTCGATCCACCAGCCTTCGATCTCCGCCAGCAGGGCGCCGATTCTCGGGCCCCTGGGTACGCCGAGATCCAGGATATCCTGGCCGCGCAGCGGCAGGACCGGCGGCGTCCAGCCGGTGGCAAGGTCCAGCAGCGTCCGCCAGCGATCGGTTTCGCCGGCCGGGGTCTGACCCGACACCGCCTTGCGGCCTGCCCAGGCCAGCAGCAGCAGATCGACGAACAGCCGGGCGTCGCCGAGGCGATACAGCAACCGGCGCGCCGCCGCGGCGTCGAGTCCGGGATCGGGCAATTCGGCTGGCGCCGCCATCGCCGTCAGTCGATCGCTCTGGCGGGTGGAGAGTTTGAGGCGGGCCGCCACCGCCCGCGCGCCCGCGGCATCCACCGTCAGTGCGGCGGCCAGCCGGCGCAAGGCATCCGGGGCCACCCAGGGATGGACGATGCCGCGGGTCTCCAGAAAGGTGAGAATTCTCAGCCGCCCGATATCCTGGATTTCCGGCAGCAGATGGCCGAGGACCCGTTCGCCCATCATCAGCAGCAGCGCGCCGGCGGGATCGGGCGCCTGCAGCAGTTTGAAGATCTCGCCCGAGACCCGTTCGCCGGACAGCGTCGGCAGTTTATGGGCGCGGGACCGGCAGGCGGCCAGCGCCGTCAGGTCCGGCGGCGGCCGTCCGTAATGGGCGTTGAAGCGGAAAAACCGCAACAGCCGCAGCAGGTCTTCGTCGATGCGCCGGCCGGCGTCGCCGACGAAGCGCACGCGGCCGGCACCGAGATCGGCAAGCCCGTTGAAGGGGTCGAAGATGGAGCCGTCGGGCCTGCAGAACAGGGCGTTGATGGTGAAATCGCGCCGCGCCGCGTCGATTGCCCAATCGTCGGTGAACTCGACCCGGGCATGGCGTCCGAAGGTCTCGACGTCCGACCTCAGCGTGGTGATCTCGAAATGTGCCCGGCCGGTCACGGCGGTCACCGTGCCGTGTTCGATGCCGGTGGGGATCGCCTTCATGCCGGCGCGTTCCAGCAGCAGCATGACCCGTTCCGGCGGGTCATGGGTGGCGATGTCGATGTCGCGGATGGGGCGGCGCAGGACGGCGTCGCGCACGCAGCCGCCGACGAAACGCACCTCGGCGCCGTCGGCGGTGAGCGCCGCCACCACCGCCCGGGTGGCGTCGTCGGTCATCCAGGCCTGCGGCGGCAATTGCCCGACCGGCCCGTCGCCGGTGGTGCCGGGGGCGTCGTCGCCGTTCATCTCAGTCGATCCTGCCGGGGATCATGCGGCCATGCTCGTCGATGGCCGCCGGATGGTAGCCGCCGGTGCGATAGCCCTCGGTCAGGGTCAGTCCGGTGGCGATCACCATGGCCAGGGCCAGCCCGGCCGCCAGCAGCCAGGTCCAGGGAACCGCCTGCCAGTCGAGGTTTTCCTGCCCCTTGGCCTGTCCTTTGGCCCGTCCCTGGGCATAGACCAGCCAGGCCAGCCACAGGACGGTGGGCAGGACCACCGGCAGAATGTATTCGATCAGGATCCGCATGGGCCGGATAGTACCTCGTAGAGATTAACCAACATTCCGGCGGTGGCGCCCCAGACATAACGCTCGCCGTAGGGCATGGCGTACCAGTGGCGCCGCTCGCCGTCCTTCGAGGTTCCCGAATGGCGCTGGTGGTTGGCCGGGTCGAG
>DUZF01000069.1 GCA_013349665.1 Rhodospirillaceae bacterium
CGTCTTCATGACCATTTATTATCAGCTGATCGGCCTATTCTCGACCCTGGCGCTGGCCGCCAATGTGCTGTTCCTGGTCGCCCTGTTGTCGCTGATGCAGGCGACGCTGACTTTGCCCGGCATCGCCGCCATCGCCCTGACCGTCGGTATGGCCATCGACGCCAATGTGCTGATCAATGAACGTATCCGCGAGGAATTGCGCGGCGGGCAGACGCCTCAGGCGGCCATCCATGCCGGCTACCAGCGGGCCTTCGCCACCATCCTCGATTCCAACGTCACCAATTTCATCGCCGGCATCGCCCTGTTCGCCTATGGCTCGGGTCCGGTGCGCGGTTTCGCCGTGGTGCTGTGTCTGGGTATTCTTACCTCGATGTTCAGCGCCATCCTGGTGTCGCGCGCCCTGGTCAATACGACCTATGGCCGCCGGCGCAAGCTTGCCAAAATTTCCATCTGAGCGGGGGCGGGACCATGGAATTCTTCCGCTTCAAATCCGACATCCCGTTCATGACCTATGCCCGGTCGACCACCGTGGTGTCGTTCATCACCTTTCTGCTGTCGCTGTATTTCCTCGCCACCCAGGGGCTGAATTTCGGCGTCGAATTCACCGGCGGCACGGTCATCGAGGTGCATTACACCGGGGCGGCGGAACCAGGCCGGGTCCAGGCCGATCTGGCCAAGGCCGGCTACGCCGAAAGCTCGGTGCAGAATTTCGGCACCTCGTCGGACGTCATCATCCGCCTGCCGCTGAAGGAAGGGGTGTCCTCGGCCCAGATGTCGGAAAGCGTGCTGTCGGCGCTGCGCGCCGGCAACGGTTCGGTGGAACTGCGCCGCGTCGAATTCATCGGCCCTCAGGTGGGCAAGGAACTGGTGACCGACGGCTCCATCGCCCTGGCCCTGGTCTGCGCCGGCATCATGGCCTATCTGGCGTTCCGTTTCGAATGGCGGTTCGCCCTGGCGGCGATTATCGCCAACCTGCATGACGTGGTCATCATCCTCGGCTTTTTCGCCTTTTTCCAATGGGACTTTTCGCTGACCGTGCTGGCCGCCGTGCTGTCGGTGCTGGGCTATTCGGTCAATGAATCGGTGGTGGTGTTCGACCGGATCCGCGAAAATTTCCGCAAATACAAAAAGGCGGGTGTCCCGGAAATCATCAATAACGCCATTACCGCCACTATGTCGCGCACCATCATTACCCATGGCTGTACCGAAATGGTGGTGCTGTCGATGTTGCTGTTCGGTGGTGAGACCCTGCACAACTTTGCCCTGGCGCTGACCATCGGCATCGTCTTCGGCATCTATTCCTCGGTGCTGGTGTCCAGCCCGATCGTCATGTGGCTGGGGGCGACCAGGGCGCATTTCATCAAGGCCGACGCTCCGCCGGTTGACGCCAGGCCTTAAATCCCAATATGCAGGGCATGGAACTCAGTCCGCTCAGCGCCGCCGGCCGGCAGGTCATCCACAGTTATGGTGACGGCGGCTTCCGTGTCTCCGGCCGGCGCCATGACGGCTCGATCCTGGTTTTCCCGACCGGCACGCTGGCCTGGTCGATAATCGCCGCCGAAACGATCAGCATCGACTGTCTGGCCCAGATGTCGGCGGCGATGCCCCGCGTGGAAATCCTGCTGCTGGGGACCGGGCGGCGCATCCTGACGGTGCCGCCGGAGGTGCTGCGCCATTATCGCGATGCCGGCTTTGCCATCGATGTGATGGATACCGGCGCCGCCTGCCGCACCTTTAATCTGCTGGCGGCCGAGGACCGCCGGGTGGCGGCGGCCCTCATCGCCGTAGATTAAACCTTAAGCTTTGGCCAGATTGGCCGCGGCGAAATCCCAATTGGCCAGGTTCTGCAGCACGCTCGCCACGAAATCGGGGCGACGGTTCTGGAAATCCAGATAATAGGCGTGTTCCCAGACGTCGACGGTGAACAGCGCCGTCTGCCCATGCACCATCGGGGTGTCGGCGTTGGCGGTCTTGGTCACCTTCAACTTGCCGTTCTCCAGCACCAGCCAGGCCCAGCCGCTGCCGAACTGGGTGGTGGCGGCGGTCTTGAACTCCTCGACGAATTTGTCGAAGCCGCCGAGATCGGCATCAATTTTCGACGCCAGCTGGCCGGTCGGCTTGCCGCCGCCATTGGGCTTCAGGCAATTCCAGAAGAAACTGTGGTTCCAGATCTGCGCGCCGTTGTTGAACAGGCCGGCCTTTGACGGATCTTTCGCGGCTTCCTTGATCACATCCTCCAATGACTTCGCGGCATTGGCGGTGTCTTTGATCAGGTTGTTGTAGTTATTGACGTAAGCCGCATGGTGCTTGCCGTGATGGAAGGACAGGGTATTCGCCGACATATGCGGCTCAAGCGCCTTGGGATCGAAAGGCAGCGCGGGAAGCTCAACAGCCATGGTTACCTCTTGATGGTTTGAAATCACTCTAAAGATGGCAACAACATAGGGGCCTATACCCGATTTGTGAAGTGGGGGATTGGCGATTACATCAGCACCCGCACTTCAACCTCGCCGTCGCGGGCCAGGACCTCGACGGTGACGCAGCCGCTGGGGTGGCGGGACAGGCGCAGGTCGGCGCGGCTGCCGTCGACGCGGATATCCATCAGATCGATGGAGGGCAGGAACGCGGGCAGGCAGGGACGGTCGAAGATGATGCGGGCCGGCCGGGCCCTCAGCGTCAGCCCCAGGCTTGCCTGCAGCAGCATGAACGCCGCGCCGCTGGCCCAGGCCTGGGGTATGCAGGCCACCGGATACAGGGTCGGGCCCTGTCCGTTCTGCCGGTCGAAGCCGCAGAACAGTTCCGGCAGGCGCAGCAGGTCGACCGACAGGGCGGAGTCGAAAATGCCGGAAAAGATCGACTGCACGCCACCCATGATACCGTATTGCGCCAGTCCGGCGCCGATCATCGCATTGTCATGCGGCCAGACCGAGCCGTTGTGATAGGACATCGGGTTGTAGCGCTTTTCCTTTTTCCCCAATGTCCGTACGCCCCAACCGGAAAACATCGGCTCGGCGAGCAGGGTGGCGGCCACCCGTTTGGCCCGCTCATGGGAGGCGATACCGCAAAACAGGGCATGGCCGGCATTGGAAGCGACCACCCGGCAGGGATGTTTGGCGCCGTCCAGCGCCAGGGCGTAGGTGCCCAGGCTCTCCACCCAGAACGCATGCTCGAATTTGCGCCTCAGGGTTTCAGCCTGGTCTTCCAGTCGCTGGCTGAGGTCATGGTCGCCAAAATGGCGGGCGAGGCGGGCGGCGCCGCGTTTGGCGGCGAACACATAGGCCTGCACTTCGCACAGTGCGATGGCGCCTTCGGCGAGGCTGCCGTCGGCATGGGAAATGGAATCGTCGCTGTCCTTCCATCCCTGGTTGATCAGGCCTTCCGGGCGGCGGCGGATGTATTCGACGAAACCGTCGCCGTCGACGTCTCCGTGACGGTCGATCCAGTTCAACGCCGCCAGGATGTTGGGCCAGATCCGCTGCAGCAGCGCGTCGTCGCCGGTGCGTTCGGCATAGGCGGCGGCCAGCATGATGAACAGGGGGGTGGCATCGGCGCTGCCGTAATAGCGCGAAAACGGCACTTCGCCGAGATTGGCCATCTCGCCGTAGCGGGCCTCATGCAGGATTTTTCCCGGTTCGGCGTCACGCGTCGGATCGACGCTCTCGGCCTGGGAGGCGGCGAGGATGGTCAGTACGCCCTTGGCGATGGCGGGCTCGATCCACAGCAGTTGCATGGCGCTGATCAGCCCGTCGCGGCCGAAGACGGTGCTGAACCAGGGGACGCCGGCATAGGGATAGGGGCCGTCCGGCATCTGGGTGACCAGCATTGCCAGATCGGCAGTGGACCTGGCGACCCAATGATTGAACTGGTCATTGACGCTGGTTACCCGGCAGGCCGCCGGAAATTGCAGGCGGTCCACCAGGGTCCGCTGGCAGAGATCGAAACTGGCCGCCGAGGGCTGCTCGGCATGGTCCGGGGTGAAGGCGGCGAGATGAAACTGTTCGATCACATGGCCGGGCGCCAGGCTGAGGCTGAAGCGGGCGGCATTGCCGTCCAGCGAGGTCGGCGCCTGCGAGAAGGTGACGCGCGCAGAGCGGATGACGCCGTCGAGCCCCGTATAGGTCAGCGTGATGCCTTCCCCACTCCGTTCGACCTGCCGTTCGCCTCGGGCGGCGCGGGTCATGCCGCGCACTTCGAAGACATCGGCGAAATCGGCGTCGAACAGATAGCTCAGTTCGGTGTCGACCACCCGTTCGCCGAAATTTTGCAGGCGGGTACGGCAATGGAAGGCGCCGTCGAGCAGGAACAGGGTGCGGAAAATATGGATGCTGCCGCGTTTCAGCAGGGTCCCGTCGTCCAGTTGGATGTCGGGATTGGTGAGGTCGACGGCGATGAAGGCATTGCGCTCATGGACGGTAGAGGACAGCAGCAGGGGGCGTTGGCGGTCGAGGCGGAATTCGTGATGCGACAGCACCCGGGTTCCCCGGTGGTAGACGCCCTGCTCGCCGCGGCCGATGGGGGTGGTGTCGCCATAGCGGTCGAGAACGGCGAAGCTGTCGCCGTCCTTGAGCGTCAGCGTGCGGGTTTCCAGCCGGGGCGAGGTGGCGAGAATATAGGCCATGCCCTGGTGGCGGATGATATCGCTCATGGCTCCCCCATGCTCTCCCTCTGGGGCGCCAGGACCTTGCCCGCGGCCATCGGCGACAACCGGCGATACAGGCCGAGATAGTCCCGGGCCATGCGGGCGGCGGAAAAGCGGCGGCGAAAACTCTCGCGGCAGCGCTCGCGCGGGATCGTCAGCAAGCGTCCGACGGCGGCCACCGCCTGCTCGACCGTGTCCACTATGACGCCACTGACGTCGTTTTCGATGATTTCCGGCACCGAGCCTTGGCGGAAGGCCAGCACCGGCGTGCCGCAGGCCATCGCCTCGATCATCACCAGACCGAACGGCTCGGGCCAGTCGATGGGAAACAGCAGCCCGAGGGCGTCCCCGAGAAAGGCGGCTTTCTCGCTTTCGCCGATTTCGCCGATGAAGTCGATTCCCGGCTGGTGGAGCAGGTGATGGATGCTGTCGTAGTAATCTTGCCCGGCGGCGTCGACCTTGGCGGCGATTTTCAGCGGAACGCCGCTCCGGCGGGCGATGGCGACCGCCCGCTCGATGCCCTTTTCCGGCGAAATACGCCCGAGGAAGGCGAAATAGCCGCCATTGCCGCGGCCCGGCCGCAGCAGAGTCTCCGGCAGCCCGTGATGGACCGTGCCCAGCCAGCCGATGCCGGGCAGCGGCCGGCGCTGGTGGTGCGAAATGGACGACACCGGCACCTGGCGGAAGGTTTCATAGAAGGGGATCAGGTCGGGAAGGTCGAGGCGGCCGTGCAGGGTGGTCAGCAGCGGCACTGCAAGCAGCGGAACCAAGGGATAATGCAGATGCTCGCCGTGAAAATGGACGATGTCGAAATCGTGCTGGCGGCGAACCACCTGATCGATCTGGATCAGATGGTAAAGCGAGGGGTCGCGGACCCGCGGATCGAGGCGCAGAGACTGCCGGCAACCGGGGACCAGCATGGCCGAGGTGACGGAATCGCCGCTGGCGAACAGCGTCACCTGATGGCCCTCGGCCACCAGTTCCTCGGTCAGATAAGAAACAACCCGTTCAGTGCCGCCGTACAGTCTTGGCGGAACCGCCTCATGCAAAGGCGACACCTGTGCAATGCGCATTCCTTCTCCTCATTTTGGACACAATTGCCGGTTCTGATGGCGACTGATTTGGGAGTGGCAGGGCCCGGTGAACATTGGTCTTTCGGGCAGGATACGCCAATCCATCCTGACCGGTGCCGGGATCGCGCCTCCGGTTGACCATGCGGTGGAATGCTTGACTCTAAGGGTGGGTTGTTGCAGAATTCATTCAGGTTCGGCGCCCGTTACGGGGCCGGTCCGGCTGCCCGATCCAGTGGATGGGCATCCGTCGTGTCGCTTCTGCGTGAGGATATGACAATGACTTTGATCGTTCATCATCCCGGTTAGCGCCCGCTTTGTATCTACCGCCATCGCGTAAGCCTTGGCGCGTCGGTTGTCGTGTTTCCGGGAGTAAAAATATGACCGTTGCCACCAATTCTTTGCCGGTTTTGTCCGCCGACGGCGGTCTGGCCAAGTATCTGCGCGAGATCCGCGCGTTTCCCGTCCTCGAGGCGGAAGAGGAATTCATGCTGGCCAAGCGCTGGCAGGAACAGGCTGATGTCAGCGCCGCCCACCGCCTGGTGACCAGTCACCTGCGCCTGGTGGCCAAGATGGCGCTTGGATTCCGCCATTACGGACTGCCGCTGGCCGATCTGATCAGCGAAGGCAATCTGGGCCTGATGCGGGCCGTCAAGAAATTCGATCCTGACCGTGGTTTCCGCCTGGCCACCTATGCCATGTGGTGGATCAAGGCGGCGTTGCACGAATATGTGCTGAGCAGCTGGTCGATGGTGCGCCTGGGCAGCCTGGCCGCCCATAAGAAACTGTTTTTCAATCTGCGCCGCGTCAAGGCGAAGCTGCAGATCATGGATGCCAAGTCGCTCAGCCAGCAGGACGAGCGCCGTATCGCCGAGGAATTGCAGGTTCCGGTGGCCGAGGTGCGTCTGATGAACCAGCGTATCGGCAGTCGCGATGCGTCGCTGAACGCGCCGGTCTCCGCCGATGTCCAGGTCGAGCGGCAGGATCTGCTGCCGGACGAGCGGCCCAATCAGGAAGTGCAACTTGCCGAACGCGAGGAAACCCAGTTCGGCAATCGCTTGCTGAGCGCCGGGCTGAAGGTGCTGGATCCGCGCGAGCGGGATATCATCGCCGATCGCCGGCTGCGGGAAAACCCGCTGACGCTGGAGGAACTTGGCCAGCGCTATGGCATCAGCCGGGAACGGGTGCGCCAGATCGAGAACCGGGCGTTCGGCAAATTGCAGGCGGCGGTGATGGCGGTCGCCGCCGAAAGCCGCGGCGCGCTTGAGGCGATGTAAGCCCTTTGTAATATTGCCTCTTTTGCCGGGCAGTCTCTAAGCTATCGTTGTCAATAACGGCGAAGAACCGTCATGAGAACGATGCTCGCGGACGCCTGTCCGGCAGAGGGTGCAGACCTGATTGCCGCGGCTTTCGACCAAATTCCCGACGGTATTCTTATCTTCGATGCCTGGGACCGCCTGGTGTTGTGGAACCGGCGCATGGCGGCCCTGGCGCCGCGGCTGGATCTGGAGCGCGGGCGCCGCCGCGAGGACCTGATGGCCGACATCCATGCCCTGGGGTCGCGCGGACTGACCGCGGTCTGGTCGGCATCGGCCGACGGCGTCAAAGTCTGTCTGATCCGCGGCGGCGTCGGCAAGCCTGAACAGTTGCGTCTGGCCAAGCTGTCGCTGGACCAGGCGGTGCAGGCGCAGTCGCGCTATCTGGCCGCCGGCAATCATGATCTGCGCCAGCCTCTGCAGGCGCTGGTGATGTTGGTCGGCATTCTTGCCGCGCGCCGGCCGGACGGCGTCGATGGGCAACTGATCGGCCGGATCCAGGATGCGGCGTCGATGCTCGAGAGCCAGCTCGGCAACCTGTTGGAGATATCGAAACTTGAGGCGGGGCTGGTCGAGCCGGAGGTGGCCGCCTTTTCCCTGGCCTCGCTCCTTGATGGCCTGGACCTTGAATTCCAGGAGCAGGCGGCGGCCTTCGGGCTTCGCCTGCGGGTGGTCAAATCGTCGCTTGCGGTGCTGAGCGACCCGCTGCTTCTGCAGCGGATTCTTCGTCAACTGTTGGCCAACGGGCTGCAATGCACCGAGCGGGGCGGCGTGCTGCTGGGCTGCCGGCGCCATGGCCGGGTGGTCAGGATCGAAGTGAGGGATAGCGGGGTCGGCATTGGCGAAGCCGACCGGCAATGGGTTTTCCGCGAGTTTCACAGCCGCCCGCGCAGTCTCCCGGGGCGCTCGCCGGGGATGGGGTTGGGTCTGGCGATCGTTGGGCGCCTGGCCCGCCTGCTCGATCATCAGGTCAGCGTGTCCTCGTCTCCCGGTGGCGGAACAGTATTCGCCATCGCCGTCCCGACGGCGGCAACGGCGGCCGGCAGGCGACGGCCGGCATTTGAATTTTCTGGAGATTCCGGGGTAAGCAACCTATAATTAATGTTCCTCACCACTAGGAGGGTGTCATGGACGTGGCAACAACCGCAGCTCAGCTATCGCAAGCGCAGGCCCTCCAGACCTCGCAGCAGCTGGCTCTGGCGGCCGTCAAGGACGCGGCGGCACAGCAGCAGGCGGTGGTCCAGTTGGTGACCGGCAATGTGCAATCCGCCCCGCCTCCGGGAGTCGGCACCGTCATCGACGTAACCGCCTGAGCTTTTTCGCCTCATCGTGGCGCCGGCCTCCGTGCCGGCGTGACACGAAGGCCGTCCCCACTTTTCAGAAATAGAGTTCCGATCCCTGGCTAGCTGAGGAATGAATCGGCGTGCAGAGTGCTGGGATCGAGCCCCAGAAATATTACCGAATGACCGTCCGGTAGGTTGATCACCGTATTGTGTTGCTCGGTGGCGGCCGCCGGAGGTGAGGTGGCCGGTGCTGACGGGGCCGGTGCTGACGGGGCCGGTGTGGTTGCCGCGGCGGCTGGGATAGCCGGGGTCGGTGTGGTTGCCGCGGCGGCCGGGGCTGCCGTCGGCGCGCCGGCGCTGGCCTCATGCGCCGTGGCCAGCACCAGGGCGGCGTTCATGCCTGATGCCAGGCTGATATGGTCAGTGCCGGGGGTGAAGCCGACGATCACGTCATCGCTGCCGTGGCCCAGCTGGAAGGTGTCGCCGCCGCCATTGCCGACCATATAGGCGGTGCCGGTGCCGTCGGTGAAAACATCGGCTTCGGGACCGCCGACCAGGACAACATGGCCGGCTCCGGCGATCAGATGGGTAACTTCGGAAGCGGGAGTCGCCGTGGCTTCGCCGGAGGACGGCGCGTTGGCGGTGGCTCCTGTCGACGCCGCCGGTGGTGGTGGTGGTGGCGCCGCGGGTGTCGCCGTGGCGGTGCCGCCGGACGAACTGGCGGATGCCCCCTGGCTGCCGGCGGAGGCACTGCCGCCGGTCCCGCCGGCGGTGGTGGGTGTGGCGGTAGCGCCGGGCGGCGACAGGCTGGTGACCACCAGGATGTCATTTCCCGGACCGGCCTGCAGGGTGTTCCCCGGGAAGCCGATGATCAGGTTGCCTTGGCCGCTGCCGGTGACGGTGGAGACCGCATCCGGCGCCACCTGGATATTGGCGATTCCTTCCGAGGGTGCGGGCTGGGTGGAGGCCGCGGCAGGGCCGGCGGCGGAGGCAGGTGATCCGGATGTCGGAACATTTGGCATCGCACTAACTCCAGCAATGTTTGCGAAACTGCCAGTCCAACGCCTCCCATGCTCCGGATGTTCGTAAAATTTGACGTCGTTCTTCAAGGGATGTCGGACGGCATCCCTGTTCGTGCGTCGGCTTTTAGCGAACGACGTCCTGGTTTGTCTGGAATTGTAGCGGGGTCAGACGCCGGCCCGCTCCTCCAGCGGCGCCGGCAGGCCGAAGGAGATACCGCGGAATTCAACGCTGTGGCGTCCTTCGGTGCCGTCAGCCAGCGGTCGGCCGGCCATCACCGAGGGCGTGCGGGCGTAAAGGCGGAAAACGATCTGCGGCAGCCAGCAGCGGGGGCCGGGCGGTGCCTGGGCGGCCCGCCGGTAGTCAGTGTCGGAGGTGAAAAAATGCGCCTCGCCGCCATGCGCATCGGCATCGACGACAATGGCCAAGGGGAAGCCGGGATGACGCATGAATTCGATTCCGGGGCGGACCGCCAGAGGGCCGTCCTTGCGTTCGATGACCACCACCCGCGGGGCTCGGCTGTCGAAAACATCCGCCACACAGGCGGCAACCGCCCGTGACACCCCTTCCGCGCCGACCTCGGCGGGTACCGCCTTGTCGAAGGCCTGGCCGAGAAAAGTGGCGATGGCGGTCTTCAGATGGGCCTGCGGAGCCGGTTGCCCGGGAACCGGCGCACCGGAAAAGCTGCGCAGGATGGGTCGCACGAAGCTGTCGACGGCATGGCGATAGTCGGCATCGCTGCGGTAAAAGAAGCCATAGCCGGTGCCATCGGCGCGCCGCAGGAAGACGGCTTCGGGAAATCCGGAGTTGCTCATCGGTGGTCCGCCCCGCCCGGCAGTTACTGGTACCCCTTCAGCCTACTCCCGCCTGGCGTTTTGTGCCATCCGTAAACGGCCGGAATTTCCCTGGTCTGCGGGGCGGCGCCATCCGAGACTTTGCTGTGATAGTAATGAAAGGCCTCTCCGGTGAGAATTCGCGCGGTTTTGGCGGTTACCTCCTGTCTGCTGGCGGGAGGATGCGGCGGTGGCTTTACCGACCGCGCGGTGAAGGACGCCCCCGGTCTCGCGGCGGTGGCGGACCCGCCGATCGCCTGGGAGACGTTCCGTCGCCTGGACCGCAACGGCGACGGCCGATTGCAGCGGGATGAGGTGGAGGGACAGTGGACCGCGGTGTTCAGCATTCTTGACCGGCGGGGCGACGGCCGCGTCAGCCTCGACGAATTCGTCACCTGGCCGGCCTTGCGCCGGCCGTATTCCGGACTTCGCGCGGAAATGGCGGACCCCCGCCGGGTGGCGGCCTTTCGCGAGATCGACCGGCGCCGGCAGGGGGCGCTCACCCTTGATGAATTCCTCGACGCCCGCGAAAAATTGTTCGATCTGCTGGATCAAACCCATGCCGGGGCCTTGCGCCCGGTGGATCTGGGGTTGACGGTGCGGGAGGAGGTTGCCGAGGTCGGAGCCGGTGCGTCGGGGCCGCCGCCGGCGGCGCCGCGACTGCCGGCCACCCGACCGGCCGCGCCGCCATTACCGGCCTCGCCGATGCGGGTGCCAGAGGCCGAAAGGCCACCGCCGCGGCCGAAACAGGCGGGAGAGTGGCGGGAGTGACGGGGCTCGAACCCGCGACCTCCGGCGTGACAGGCCGGCGCTCTAACCAACTGAGCTACACCCCCAATCTCAGGGGAGGGGAGCTATAGCAGAAGGTTTTGGCCCCGCGCAAGGGGATCTTCCTCTGTCGGCGTCTTTCACCAAAGGCCATCCCCCGTCCGCCCAGGCGGCACTTCGCCACGGACCATGCTATCCAGGAGAATGCGCCGCTTTCCTGCCATCCTGTTCGGCCTGTCGGTCATGTTGTCGGCCTGCGCCGGTGAAGAGTCGGATCAGGTGATCGGGCCGTCGCCGTCCGTCGGCTGTTGCTGGGGCAGTGTCCCGGAAAGCCGGTTGCCGCCGTCGGAGCATCCCTTGCGCCTGTCGATAAAAGTCCGTACTGGATCGGCGGAGCCCGGGGGGACTACACTGGACGGGTGAATGGCTGGGCCGGAGGTGGGTCCCGTGGGCGACGTGGTCAATCTCAACGGTTATCGCAAAGCGCGAAAGCGTGACGCCGAGGCCAGGCAGGCCGAGGTGAACCGGGTCAAATTCGGTCGCGACAAGGCGACCAAGAAGCGGGAAAAAGCGGAGGTGCGGCGCTTGACGGACGATCTCGACGGCAAGAAAGTCGAATGATGAACTGGTTCCTGTGGCCGGGGGATCGCCTCTGCGATGTCCTGGGATTGCGTGAGGCCGGCGACCGTCAGGGGTTTCGTACCTTCGCCAATATCATCATCTGGGGCGTCGTCATCGTCGGCACCGCCATTTTTGTCGGCACCTCATTTCCCGGCTGACCGGCCGGACCACAGGCGCGGCAATTTCCGGTAGGCGTCCCAGTCTCCGGCGGCGTCCCGCAACAGGCCGGGAATACGGGCGGCGTGCCAGCCGGCAATCATTCCCGATACCCACAGCAAGGTCTTGTCCCGCTGCTTTTCGGCCTGGCTTTTCAGAATGTCCCGGGCCACGGCGAAGTCATTGAGCAGACCAAGGTGGTCCTGCAGCTCGCCAAGGGCCGCGGCAGCCTTGCGGGCACGCGAAACAGAATAAAGAGATGAAAAGAAATCAATAGAATATCTAAGCTTTTTAACCTGTATTCTTAACATATGGCGGGCGTGGTCGTCGAGTTGCTCGAGGTCTGTCATGCCCTTGGTGACCTTGCGGTCGCGCCTGGTCAGGGCCTGAACGGCGGCCTCCATCACCGGCCGCTGCAGATGCTCCAGTTGCGCGCCGCCCTCCCATCTTTGCCAGTCGCCGCCTTCCGCCCAGGCGCCCAGGCGCAGCAGGGTCTGGGTCAGGCGCCGGTGACGCAGCAGGCCGATGACGGCCGCCGTCAGGGTTTCCCGCCTGGCCGCGTAATGCGCCCGCAGACGGTCGAAGCCGGGGGTTCCGGCAAAGGCGGCGGCCACCGGATCAAGGACTTCGGCGATGAACACTTCGGCATCACGGGCGGGACCGAGATGGCTTTGCAGCCAGCGCAGATCCTCCTTTACCGCGACGGTCTCCGGCGTATCGAGAAAGCCCTTGAACAGAGACATGGCGGCCCGCAGGCGGCGTACCGCCACCCGCATCTGGTGCACGGCTTCCGGGTCGCCGGTGGCGGCCAGGATCTCCTGGTTGGCCACCAGTTGGCCGATACAAGAGAGGGCGATGCGGCGAAAGGCCGCCGCCGAGCTCTGGTCCTTCGCCAGCGCCACCGCTTGGGCCTTGACCGGCTTGGGCGCCGCCTGGTCGAGCAGGGCGAAGCCGCGTTCGGCCTTGGTCGCCAGCGACAGAACGGCGGGAATATTGCCGAAAAGGTCTTGGGCAACGCGGAACAGAATCGCCGGGTCGCCGGCTTTCAATTCCAGTTCGGCTTCGTTGACCGGGCAGGTGAGGCTGCCGGCCCGCACTATCCCATGGTCGAGGACCATCTCGATCTGCCAGTCCGCTTCGCCGAAGACAACGGTGGTGCGGCGGATTTCCGTACTGAACACCGGTTGCAGGCGGGAGGATGGAAAATCCATGGACAATGGGGTCGAGGCGAGAAGGCGGCAATCCGGCTGATCGTCGTAGATGTCCCATTGCCACTCATGCCTTGTCCAGGCGGCTCCCGACGGGTCGGCGGATTTCAGCGTCTGTACCCGCCGCCCGCCGATCGAGCGCACGCGCAGCACGCTTTGCCGGCTGCGCAGGTCATTGCCCGGAGTGTCGAAATAGACGGATTTTTCCTGCCGGGTGACGGCCTTGCCGTGTTTCAGGCGACGGATCAGGGGATGGCGCCTGAGCCGTTCACTCGCCGGCTTGTCGAGGCGGAATTTGAGTTCTGTTTCGTTGCCCATGCACTCTCCGCGCGCAATAATAGCCAAACTGCGGAAAATGGGAAGCGGACGGCGCAATCTGTTGCGCACCGTCGGTAGCTTTGTCATGCTTTCTCCGCAACAGGCGAAAAAAGGGGCAGGGGGAATGGCGTTGGCAAGGCGGTGGGCGTTATCGGCCCTGATCGCGGCAAGCCTTTCGGGATGTGGCGCCGCCTATGACAGCGACCGCTTCTGGAACGACGCCACCTTCTGGGAGGAAGGAAAGTCCAGCGAGGCGGCCATGGCGGCGCTGGGCAAGGGCGATTTCATCAAGGCCGAGGAACTGGCCACCGACGCCATGCGGCGCAATCCCAAGGACCCCTACGCGATTCTGGCGTTGGGCGTGGTTTACGAGAATACCGCCCGGCCGGATCTGGCGCGCCAGTATTTCCAGTCCCTGGCCTCGATGAACCCGCAGGACACCGCCCTGGTCGGCGTCGGTCCGGCGGGCGAGCGGCGCACCATCGGCGACATCGCCCGCCAGCATCTGGCGGCCCTGGCCGCGCGTCCGAAAGGCGGTTACCAGGCGCCGCCGTCCGAGCCGCCGCAGCTCAACGTGCCGCCGCCGCCGGGCTTTACCCCGGGGGAAATCGGGTCGCCCGACGATGCCAACATTATCCTGCGTTTCCAGACGCTGCGCCGCCTGCTCGACGAGGGGCTGATCACCCGCGACGAATACAATCTGCGGCGCGGTGCCAATCTCGGCGCCCTGCTGCCCTACACCTCGGCGCCTCCGGCCATCGGCCTGGGGCGTCCGGCACCGGCGCCGGACCAGTTGGTGCATCGCCTGCGCTATCTGGCGGTGGCCTTCGAACAGAAGGAGATTTCCGG
>DUZF01000070.1 GCA_013349665.1 Rhodospirillaceae bacterium
TTCGCCGGCACGGGCGACACCGCCGGTGATGCGGCAGTTGATGGCGTTGACGTTGCCGAGGAACTGATAGACGAACGGCGTCGCCGGCTGGTCGTAGATCTCCGAGGGCGTTCCCACCTGTTCAACGCGTCCGCGGTTCATCACCACCACCCGATCGGCCACTTCCAGCGCCTCTTCCTGGTCATGGGTGACGAACACCCCGGTGATCTTCAGATCGTCATGCAGACGCCGCAGCCAGCGCCGCAACTCCTTGCGGACGCGGGCGTCGAGAGCGCCGAACGGTTCGTCCAGCAGCAGCATCCTGGGTTCGATGGCCAGGGCCCGGGCCAGCGCCACCCGCTGGCGCTGGCCGCCCGACAGCTGCGACGGATAGCGATAGGCAAGACCGTCCAGCTGCACCAGATGCAGCAGGCGATGGACCCGTTCGGCGATCTCGGCCTTGCCCGGTCGGGTGGCGCGGCTGCGGACCGTCAGGCCGAAGGCGACATTGTCGAACACCGTCATATGGCGGAACAGGGCGTAATGCTGGAACACGAAGCCGACACGGCGGTCGCGGGCGGTGGCCCGGGTCAGATCGCCGCCGTCGAACAGCACGCTGCCGGTATCGGGAAACTCCAGCCCGGCGATAATGCGCAGCAAGGTCGTCTTGCCCGAACCCGAGGGCCCGAGCAGAGCCACCAGTTCGCCCTCGGCGATGCTCAGGCTGACCCCGTCAAGCGCGGCGAAGCCGCCGAAGGATTTAAACACCTGGTCGAGCTGTATCATCACAGTCCTAATGACGGCGGTTGGCTGCGAGTTCCCCACCGAACCGCCATTCCACCACGGATTTGGCGACCAGGGTGACCAGGCCCAGCAGGGCCAGCAGCGAAGCGACGGCGAAAGCCGCGGTGAAATTATATTCGTTGTAGAGGATCTCGACCTGCAGCGGCGTGGTGACGGTCAGCCCGCGGATATGGCCGGAGACCACCGAGACGGCGCCGAATTCACCCATCGCCCGGGCGTTGCACAGCAGCACGCCATACAGCAGGCCCCATTTGATATTGGGCAGAGTGACCCGGAAGAAGACCTGCCAGGGGCCGGCGCCGAGCACCACCGCCGCCTCCTCCTCGTCGGTGCCCTGCTCCTCCATCAGCGGGATCAGCTCGCGGGCGACAAAGGGAAAGGTGACGAAAACGGTGGCCAGCACGATGCCGGGCACGGCGAAGATGACCTGCAGGTGATGCGCCGCCAGCCACGGGCCGAACCAGCCCTGGGCGCCGAACAACAGTACATAGACCAGGCCGGAGACCACCGGCGACACCGAGAACGGCAGGTCGATCAGCGACACCAGGATGCTTTTGCCGGGAAAGTCGAATTTCGCCACGCACCAGGCGGCGGCGACGCCGAACACCAGATTGAAGGGCACGGCGATGGCGGCCACCGTCAGGGTCAGCCGGATGGCCGAGAGGGTGTCGGGATCGGAGAGGGCGCGGCCATAAACCGCGACCCCCTTGGCCAGGGCTTCGCTGAACACGACGAACAGCGGCAGCGCCAGGAACAGCAGGACGATCGCCAGGGCGGCGGCGGTCAGCGCGTAACGCGCCCAGGGCGCCTCGGTCAGCGACGGCTTCATTGGTAGAGCCTCCGCTGCCATTTCTGCACCGTGTTGATAATCAGCAGCAAAATGAAGGAAACCACCAGCATCACCGCGGCGATGGCGGTGGCGCCGGCATAGTCGTACTGCTCGAGCTTGGTGACGATCAGCAGCGGGGCGATTTCCGAGACGCCGGGGATATTGCCGGCGATGAAGATCACCGAGCCGTATTCGCCCAACGCCCGGGCGAAGGCCAGGGCGAAGCCGGTGACCAGGGCCGGCAGGATGGACGGCAGGATGATCCGCAGGAACACCTGCAGACGATTGGCCCCGAGACTGAGCGCCGCTTCCTCCCAGTCGGCGTCGATATCCTGCAGCACCGGTTCGACGGTGCGCACGACGAAGGGCAGCCCGATGAACACCATCGCCACCATCACCCCCAGCGGGGTGAACGCCACCTTGACCCCCAACCCGGCCAACAGACCGCCGAGCATGCCTTTCGGGGCATAGAGGGTGGTCAAGGCGATGCCCGCCACCGCCGTCGGCAGGGCGAAGGGAAGATCGACCATGGCATCCATCAGGCGCCTCCCGGGAAACCGGTAGCGCACCAGCACCCAGGCCAGCAACAGCCCGGCCACCGCGTTGAACGCCGCCGCCGCCAGGGCACCGCCGAAACTCAGGGCATAGGCGGACATCACGCGAGGCGAAAACGCCGCCTGGACAAATTGCTGCCAGCCCATGCCCGAGGCCCTGAGGAACAGAGCGGCCAGCGGCATCAGGACGATCAGGCCCAGCGCGAAAAGGGTAAATCCGAGGGTCGGGCCGAAGCCCGGCACGACGGATGATTTGGTTGCTGCCATCTATTGCTTCATCGAACCGGCGATCTGATCGAATACGCCACCATCGCTGAAATGTATCTGCTGAATTTTCTGCCAGCCACCCAATTGATCGATGGTCACCAGCCTGACGGCGGGAAACTGACCGCCATGGCGGGCGGCAACGGCGGCATCGCGTGGACGATAATGGTGGCGGGCCCCCAGTTCCTGCCCCTCGGGGCTGAACAGGAAGCGCAGATAGGCTTCGGCGACGGCGCGGGTGCCATGCTTGTCGACCACCTTGTCGACCAGCGCCACCGGCGGCTCGGCCAGGATCGACAGCGACGGCACCACCAGGTCGAACTGGTCCTTGCCCAGTTCCTCGACGGCCAGGATCGCCTCGTTCTCCCAGGCCAGCAGGACGTCGCCGATGCCTCTTTGGACAAAGGTGGTGGTGGCGCCGCGGGCACCGGAGTCGAGGACCGGCACATTGCGGTACAGCCTGGTCAGGAAATCCCGCGCCTTGCCTTCGTCATTGCCGGATTTGGCCAGGGCATGGCCCCAGGCCGCCAGGTAATTCCAGCGCGCGCCGCCGGAGGTCTTCGGATTGGGGGTGATGATCTGCACATCCGGCTGCACCAGGTCGTCCCAATCCCTGATATGTTTGGGATTGCCTTTGCGGACCAGGAAGACGATGGTCGAGGTGTAGGGTGTAGCGTTTTCGGGTAATCTGCGTTGCCAATCGCGGGCCAGAAGTCCGGATTTGTCGGCGATGGCATCGATGTCATAGGCCAGGGCCAATGTCACCACATCGGCCTCCAATCCATCGATCACCGAGCGGGCCTGCTTGCCGGAGCCGCCATGGGACTGATTGATCCTGACCGTTTCGCCGGTCTTGTCCTTCCAGACCCGGGCAAAGGCCTGATTGACGTCCTGGTACAGCTCGCGCGTCGGGTCGTAGGAAACATTCAGCAAGGCGGTCTCCGCCTGGGCCGGCGTCACCGCCGACAGAGCCAGAAAGAGCAAAAACAGGCGCCAGAACATCAGCGTATCCCGATAACAACAGTTAGTTTTCGTAAATTTCAGGCAAACTATCACACAGGCTTGTTGTAAGCGTCAAGCATTCTCCATCTGACTGGTAGATTACTGAATGACGACCGTCGAACTCAATGCCCTGGTCACCGGCGAAGGCGACCCTCTGATCATCCTGCACGGCCTGTTCGGCTCGGCCCGCAACTGGAACGCCATCGCCCGCCAGCTTGCCGACATCCGCCAGGTGCATGCCCTGGACCTGCGCAATCACGGTGCCTCGCCCTGGCATGACGACATGGGGTATGAGCGCATGGCCGAGGACGTCGCCGACTATATGCAGCGCCGCGGCCTGATGCCGGCCGACCTGCTCGGCCATTCCATGGGCGGCAAGACGGCGATGATTCTGGCGCTGAAGCGGCCGGAACTGGTGGAGCGCCTGATCGTCGTCGACATCGCCCCGGTCAGCTATACCCGGGAAATCATGCCCGACTATATCCGCGCCATGCGCCGGGTCGATCTCGCCAAGGCGGGAAGCCGCGCCGCCGTCGAGGCCGAGATCGCCCCCGTCATCACCGATCCCAGGCTGCGGGCCTTTCTCATGCAGAATCTGCTGATCGACCATGGCCGGCTGTCCTGGCGGGTCAATCTCGCCGGCATCGCCGCCGATCTGCCGGAACTGATCGCCTTTCCCGCCGTCCACGGCAGTTTCGACGGACCGACCCTGTTTCTCGCCGGCGAGCATTCCGATTATATCCGGCCGCGCGACGAACCGCTGATCCACCGCCTGTTCCCGGCCTCACGCCTGACCGAAATCGGCCAGTCCGGCCATTGGCCGCATGCCGACCAGACCGAACGCTTCGTCGAACTGGTGCGCGGCTTTCTTTAGATTTCCCCTCTTCCCCGGCACCGGCCTTTGCTATAGTCCGCGAATGACAGAACAACCCCAGGCGGAAACGCCGCCGCCCGCTCCCGCTGCCAAGTCCTCCGGCAATGCCTTCCTGGCCGGCCTGGCCGGCGGCGTCCTGGTCACCGCCGGCATCCTGGCCGCCGCCGCGGTCGCCTGGCCGACGCTGTCGGCTCGCCTGCTGGGCGATATGGACCGCCGCCTGTCCCTGGTGGAACGGGCCACCGACGACGTTCACGCCCGCATGGCCGCCATCGAACAGGCCGAGTCGCGCAACGCTAATGGGACATTGCTGCAAAACCTGACCCAGCGCCTGGCGGCGGTGGAAAGCCAGGCAACCCCCGGCGCCGGCGCCGGCGCCGATACGCGCCTGGCCGCCGAGATCTCCCGCCTCAACGCCGAGTTGGAGGCCGTCAAGCGCTCCCTGCCGCCCGAGGGCGCCATCCTCCGTCTGGCTGACAAGGCCGAGCAGGCGCAGCGCGAGGCCCGCCAGCTGTCCGAACGCAATCGCTCCTCCCAGGCGCTGCTGCTGGTGGTCGGGCAATTGCGCGACGCCGTCAACCGCGGCGACTCCTACGAAATCGAACTGCGCGCGGCGCGCCGTCTGGCCGCCGCCGAAGACAGCGCCGATCTCGATGCCCTGGCGGCTTTCGCCGCCAACGGCATCCCCCGGCGGGACGTCCTGCTGGCGCTGGTGCCGACCCTGGCCGCCGACTGCCTGCGGGCCTCGGTGGCGCCGCCGGAAGGCGACCTCTGGCAGCGCAGCCTGAACCAGCTGGCCGGCCTGTTCCGCCTCAGGCGTATCGACGGCAAGGGATCGGATGCGCAGGCGGTGGTGGCGCGGGCGGAAAGCCAGGCCAAAGACGGCGACCTCGCCAAAACGGCGAGCGAAATCTCGGCGCTGGACGGTGAAGCCGGCCGTCTGGCCGCCCCCTGGCTGGCCAATGCCAAGGCACGGGTGGCCGCCGACAAGGCGCTGTCGCAGCTGTCCGCCGCCGCCGCCGCGGAAAGTGCCAGGGTTGGGGGCTAACCGCAGTTACCAGGCCAGAGCCTGCTGCAAACGGTCCTGACCCCAGAATAATTCGCCGTCGACGGTGAAGCTGGGGGCGCCGAAAATGCCGAGCCGCCCGGCCTCCTCGGTCTGGTTGCGCAGGTCCTGGCGGATTTCCGGGCTTTGCGCCTTTTCCATCAACGCCGTGGCCGGCAGTCCCAGCGCCTGCAGCAGATCGCCCAGCACCTCGGCTTGGGCGATGTCCAGGTCGTCGACGAAATTGGCCGTATAGACCGCCTTGCTGAAGGCCGCCCGCTGGCTCGCCTCGGGCAAGGCCAGCACCAGGCGCGAGGCCAGCACTCCATTGCGCGGGAATTGGCTGGGCCGACGCCAGGGCAGCGCCGCCGCGGCGCAGAGCCGTTCCATATCGCGCCACATATAGGCGCCCTTGACCGGATAGATGTTGAACGGCGAATCACTCATGCCCTGGGCGGCGAAAATCGGCCCCAGCAGAAAGGGGCGCCAGACGACCTCGCGGCCGGCGGCGGCGGCCTCGATGCGCATGGCCGCCAGATAGGAATAGGTGCTGGCGAACTCGTACCAGAAATGCACCGCCGTCATGCCGACCCCAACCGCTCCAGCGCCTCGCTCAGGCGGTCGCGGGCGACGGCCCATTCGGCCCGCCTCTCGCGCTGTTCGTCCACCACCTCGGGCGGCGCCTTGGCGACGAAGCCCTCATTGGCCAGGCGCTTGTCGACCTTGTCGATCTCGCCGGCCAGGCGGGCGATTTCCTTGGCTAGGCGGGCCTTTTCCTGCGCCAGGTCGATGACCTCGGCCAGGGGAATGACCACCGTCGCCTCGTCCACCACCACCTGCACCGCATCCTTCAGCGGCGTCTGTTCGGTCGCCTCGAGGCTGGCCGCCCGCGCCAGCATGAGGATGATATCGCGGTGCACCGCCAGGCGGCGCGCCGTGTCGGCGGACGCCCCCTTGACCAGCAGGGCGACCCGGGCTCCCGGCGGCACGTTCATTTCGGCACGCACCGCGCGGATGGCCGATATGAAGCGCACCAGCCAGTCCATCTCGGCCGCCGCCGCCTCGTCCTGGAAGCCTGGCCGCGGCCAGGCGGCGCCGATCAGGCGGCCGCTGCCGTCGCCCATCTGCTCCCACAATTCCTCGGTGATGAAGGGCATGAAGGGATGCAGGATATGCAGGATGCCGCCCAGCACCCAGGCGGCGGTGGCGCGGGTCTCCGCCTTGGCCGCCTCGTCGCTGCCCTGCAGCACCGGCTTGGACAATTCCACATACCAGTCGCAGAAGCTGTTCCAGACGAACTGATAGGCGGCATTGGCGGCGTCGTTGAAGCGGTAACCCTCGATGCCCTGGGCGACCTTGGCGGCCGCCTCGTCAAGCTTGCCGACGATCCAGCGATTGACGCGCAATTCGGCGGTGGCCGGATTGAAACCGGGCACCGGCCGGCAGTCGTTCATCTGGCAGAACCGCGCCGCGTTCCACAGCTTGGTGGCGAAGTTGCGATAGCCCTCGACCCGGCTCTCCGCCAGCTTGATGTCGCGTCCCTGGGCGGCCAGAGCCGCCAGGGTGAAGCGCAGCGCATCGCAGCCATAGGACTCGATCAGCACCAGGGGGTCGATGATATTGCCCTTCGACTTCGACATCTTCTGGCCGCGCTCGTCACGCACCAGGGCATGGATGTAGATGTCGCGGAACGGCACCTCGCCCATGAAATGGATGCCCATCATCATCATCCTGGCGACCCAGAAAAAGATGATGTCGAAGCCGGTAACCAGCACGTCGGTGGGGTAATAGCGCGCCAGCGCCGGCGTCTTGTCCGGCCAGCCGAGGGTGGAAAACGGCCACAATGCCGAGGAGAACCAGGTGTCGAGCACGTCCTCGTCGCGCCGCAACGACACCGCGGAGCCGTAATGCGCCGCCGCCTGGCGCACCGCCTCGGCCTCGTCCATGGCGACGAAATATTTGCCGTCGGGACCGTACCAGGCCGGCACCTGATGACCCCACCAGATTTGTCGCGAGATGCACCATGGCTGGATGTTGCGCATCCATTCGAAATAGGTGTTTTCCCAATGCCTGGGGACGAAACGGGTGCGCCCCTCTTCGACGGCGGCGATGGCCGGCTTGGCCAGGGTGGCGGCGTCGACGAACCACTGGTCGGTCAGCCAGGGCTCGATGACCACCCCGGAGCGGTCGCCATAGGGCATCATCAGCACATGCGGTTCGATCTTGACCAGCAGGCCCAGCGCCTCGAATTCCTCGACCACTTTCTTGCGGGCCTCGTAGCGATCAAGACCCTGATAGGCAGCCGGCGCGTTGTCGTTGATGCGGGCATCGCGGTCAAGCACGTTGACCATCTCCAGATTGTGCCGCCGCCCAACCTCGAAATCGTTGAAATCATGGGCCGGCGTGATCTTGACGGCGCCAGTGCCCTTTTCCGGATCGGAATATTCGTCGGCCACCACCGGGATGCGCCGGCCGACCAGCGGCAGCAGGACATGGCGCCCGACCAAATCGGCGAAACGTGGATCATCGGGGTGCACGGCGACGGCGGTGTCGCCCAGCATGGTTTCCGGCCGCGTGGTGGCAACGGTGATGAAACGTCCCGGCAGGCCGTCGATGGGATAGTTGAGGTACCACATATGGCCCTGGATCTCGCGCTGCTCCACCTCGAGGTCGGAAATGGCGGTGTGCAGCTTGGGATCCCAGTTGACCAGGCGCTTGTCGCGATAGATCAACCCGGCCCCGTAGAGGTCGACGAAGACCTTGCGTACCGCCAGGCTCAGACCGTCGTCCATGGTGAAGCGTTCGCGCGCCCAATCGGGCGAGGCGCCGAGGCGCCGCAACTGGCCGGTGATGGTGCCGCCCGATTGCGCCTTCCATTGCCAGACCCGTTCGATGAATCGCTCGCGGCCGAGGTCATGACGGGTCAGCTTCTCCTCGGCCATCTGCCGTTCGACCACCATCTGGGTGGCGATGCCGGCGTGATCGGTGCCCGGTTGCCACAGGGCGTCACGCCCCTGCATGCGCTGGTAGCGGACCAGAATGTCCTGCAGGGTAAAGGTCAGGGCATGACCCATATGCAGGCTGCCGGTGACGTTGGGCGGCGGCATCATGATGCAGTAGGGGGCGAACCCCGAGGCCTCGTCGGCGGCAAAGGCGCCGGCCAACTCCCATTGTCCATAATGCCTGGCTTCGACCTCGGCGGGTCGATAGGTCTTCTCGAGCATCGCCTGACGCGACTCCGCAAACAGTGACAGGGGGCGTCCCCCGGACTTGGATCATCCGGGGAGAAACGACGATGGAGGTTTTAGAGCTTTTCCGCCCTGTTGACCATCTTTTCGATCTCTTTCTTGACGATCCGCTCGATCATGTAGGGCAGGTTCTGATCCAGCCAGTCCTTGATCAGCGTCTTCAGGATCTCGCGGACGATATCCTCCAGCGTGATCCCGCCATTGCCGAGACCGACCCCGCGCTCGCGGGCGACGGCACGGGCCAGTTCGGCCAGCGCCGAGGTCGAGGCGGCCTGCACCGGCGGCGCCAGAATACTTTCGTGGAGTTCCTCCGGCATGGGCATGAAGCGCGGCCCCGGATCGGGGTCGAAGACAAAGGGCTCGGGCTCCTCGGGTTCGTCTTCGGCCACCATGTCCTCGGTCAGTTCGAAGACATCTTCCTCGGGTTCCGGTTCCGGCTCAAACACGACTTCGGGTTCCGGCTCGGGCTCCGGCTCCGGTTCCGGCTCGGGTTCCGGTTCGGGCTCGAAGGCCATCTCGGGCTCCGGCTCCGGTTCCGGCTCGGGTTCCGGCTCGGGCTCGGGCTCCGGCTCGGGCTCGGGCTCGGGCTCGGGCGGAGGCGGTGCCTTGGGCGGCTCGGGCTTCGGCGCCGGCGCCGCTGCCTTGGTCGCCTCTTCGGCGTCATCTTCGGAAAGAATTCTTCGAATGGAGGCGAGAATGTCCTCCATTGAAGGTTCTTGCTGGGCCTTGTCGTCACTCATGGCTCAACCAATCCCCGCTGGGCGTTGCCGCCGGAAGGAAAGTGTAGCCAAATTCCCCCCGTCCCCGATCATTTAACCTCATCCGAATAGGCCGGCGAAATGGCTGCGCCGAACCATTGGTCCCTGACATCTTCGTAATGTATCACCGGATCGTAGTATTGCACCGGCAGATCGAGGGCCCGCGCCGTCAATTGTCCGACCGTCGAGCGCAATTGATAGCTGGCCAAAGTCTCGTCATGCTGCGCCTGGACCAGATTGACCTTGGCGGTCAGCAATTCCTGTTCGGCATTGAGTACGTCCAGCACGGTGCGAGAACCGACTTGGGATTCACGGGTGACTCCCTCCAACGCCACTTCGGCGGCGCGGATCTGATCACTGTAGGAGCTGATCCGCGCCCGCGCGGTCTGCAGCCCTTCCCAGGCCTTGGTCACCGATTCCATGGCGTCGCGGCGGGTGACGTCGACGGTCAGCCTGGCCTGTCCGGCGCTATGCTTCTGCGCCCGCAGACGGGCGTATTCCTGCCCTTGCTGATAAATCGGCACAGTCAGATTGACGGTTGCCTGAAGCACCCGCTCTACCGGCCCCTCGCCCTGGTAATCGAAGTTCTTGGCGGCGTTCCCGGTCAGGGTCACCGAAGGCAGCAGCTCGCCGGCGACCAGATCGATGCCATGGGTCGCGGCGACGTAATTGTATTGGGCGTTGATGATGTTGGGGTTGTCGTGCTCGGCGGCGGTCCTGGCGGCGTCGACCGAGGCCGGCAGTTTCTCGGTCGGCCCGGGGACGAACAGGGTATCCGGCGGGTGACCGACGGTCTTGCTGTAGGTGGCGGTCGCCGCCGCCAGATTGCCTTCGGCCTGGCGGCGGTCGGCATGCGCCGCCGACAAACGGGATTCGGCCTGCGCGACGTCGGTCCGCGTCACTTCGCCGACCCGGAAGCGGTCATTGGTGGCATCCAGCTGGCGCTGCAGAACCTGTTCGTTATTGCGGCTGAGTTCGACCACGGCGCGGAACTGCACGACGTCCATATAGGCGGTGATGACATTGAGCAGCACCGTCTGCTCGGTCGCCGCCAACCCCGCCCGCTCCGCCTCGACCGTCGCCTCCGCCTGTCGGGTCTGGGCGGTGGTGCGGCCGCCGCGATACAGCGCCTGGGTTACCGTCAGTCCGGCATCCTTGGGGGTCGAGGTGAAGGTGCCGGCTTGCGACACACGGCTCTGGTTGGTGGTCGTCTGGTTCTTGCCGTAGTCGCCCGACAATTTGATGCTGGGGCGCCAGTTGGCCAAGGCCTGCGGCACCCCCTCGTCGGCGACCCGCAGCCGCGCCCGCTGCGCCAACAAGGTGGGATTGCTGTTATAGGCGGAGACCAGGGCTTCCTGCATAGTTTCCGCTCCGGCGGATCCGGGAACGGTAAGGCCCGCCATGATATACATGGCCGTCAGGCATGAAGTCTTACGCATAGATCTCCTGATCAAAGATAGAATCGGCCAAAGCCCCTGGCGTCCCTCCTCTGACACCTAGGGACACGATAGCCGCTTACATAGAAATATCAAGTACTTTGAGCGATTCCTTGAGATCGAAGAGCGCCCCCTGGACATAAGACAGGGGCATAGGCGGCGCCACCCGGCGGCACCGCCTCCCCGTCACAGGACGAACCGCGGCGCCGACTCGAAGCCCGGCAATGGGGCGATGGAGGCATCGAACAGGATGCGCTGGGAAAACACCTCGCCGACCCGCAGCAGCAATGTCGCCCGACCGACCTCACCCGGGGCGCCGACCACCGCCACCAGGCGGCCGCCATCGGCGAGTTGCCTGGTCAGGCTGTCGGGGATCTGCTCCACCGAGCCCTCAAGGATGATGACGTCATATGGCCCATGGGAGGCATCACCTTTGGCCAGAGGGCCCTTGACCACCGCCACGGTGTCCACCCCAAGCTCGGCCAGGGCAGCGCCGGCACGACTGACAAGATCGGAGTCGGCTTCCAGAGCCACCACGGCGCCGGCCAACCGGGCCAGCACCGCCGAGGAATAGCCGGTGGCGCAGCCGACGTCGAGAACCACTTCGGTCGGCCGGATATCGGCGCCCTGCAGCAAGCGGGCGAAGACCATCGGCTCCATCAGATAGCGCCCCGCACCGAGATCGACATCGTCGTCGAGATAGGCGGTGCTGCGCCATTGCTTGGGCACGAACAGTTCCCGCGGCAGCTGTTCGAGGGCGTCGATCAACTGCGGATGGGTAACGCGATTGGTGAGGATCTGACAGTTCACCATGTTACGACGGGCGGCGGCGAAATTCATTATTGCAGGCTCCTGGTATTTCCAAACACCGCCAACGCGGCGGCGTAGCCACGCGACGCATGGCCTGCCTTGTGGTCCGATCCTGGATCGGCCCACCACCTGTTTGCGACATGTTGCGACCCTGACGGATGGTGCCCGCACCATCCGTCAGGGTCGCAACACAAGCGATTTATACCTACCGGGTTGTTCAAAGGCAATCCCGCTTCCAAAGTAAAACCGCCGGGCACGACTTGACCCCTGCCCGAGGAGTGTCTATAAACGCCCCCTCATGACCGGATGGCGGTGTCGATACCTCCGCGGTTCGGACAGGGGCCGGGTGGCAGAGTGGCTATGCAGAGGACTGCAAATCCTTGTACGTCGGTTCGATTCCGGCCTCGGCCTCCAAATTCCGCCGTTTTGCGGGATGTCTTGGGCAGTCCCGAAAAGGGATTGCACGAAACTTCCCGACCTTGTTATAAGGCGGACCCTGTTCGGCGGCGGCGGTTAGGACACCGCCCGGTCATGGGAAACGGAATACCGATGGGCACCCGACGGGTGTCCATCTATTCCCAGGTAGCTCAGCGGTAGAGCAAGCGGCTGTTAACCGCTTGGTCGGGGGTTCGAATCCCTCCCTGGGAGCCAGCTAGAGGGGCAAAAATGGCGATTTTCTGCTGTTTTTGCCCCTTCTCTTTTGGAACAACCCACACTTACCCCCGAATATCTTTTCGCACCCCGAAAAGAACGCTGACCTCGGAGGCAAGGCCCGGGATGAACGGAGTTTGCCGTTGCTGAGATTATGGCTGCGCCTGGAGAGCCATGATGATCGGGCACCATCTCAGGCAGGAGTGGCAAGTCGCCCAACTCAATGCCCGTTAGGCTCCACGGTGATCTAATTTATCGGCCAACCACAATTTGATGAGAGCTTGCCGAGTAACACCAAGCCGATGAGCCTCCCGATCCAGGGACTGCACCATCCAAACGGGAAAATCCACATTCACTCGCTTTTGGTCCAATCCAGGTCTACGGGCACGGCTCAGATCCAGAAGGCTTGTGACATCCTCGCCTTCATCAAATTTTTTATCAAAGTCAGAGGTTTTCATAGAACTCCACCTCCTCAATGCGTGAACGCCGAACAGAAATCAGCCGAACGTTCTCACCCCGACAGGTCACAACAGCAGACCAGAACGTCTCGCCTATTCTGCCTATTATCAGGAAACGAGGCTCGTCCATCTGTTTCGCGGGAATCTCAAGCCGCTAAGGATCATTCCAAAGCTCTTGCGCAGCGCCGAAATCAATTCCGTGCTTGGCCTTATTGGCGGCACTTTTCTCTGGGCCGTACTGAAATTCCATCGGTAAAAATATGCGGCTGAGGGAGGTGGAATGCAACAATTTCTATACCTATTTTCCTCGTTCCATCCAAACCGCTCACCCCATATCCGAAGTGAGATCGGCACCTCTCAGCATTCCGCCACCGCACTGACGCACACCAACCGGGTGCGGTTTCGCCAAAACCACCCCTGGCATTCCGGATGTTCGCCCCCTTCCCTGGCAGGCTCACTCCAGGTCGGCGAAGGATTTTCCATTATTCGAACCGAGATGATTGAGATGTCGTGACAAGGGGATATCCCTATGTTATATTCGGATATGCATTGGAGATATTTAATGGCTCTCTTTGTCAAGGATCCTGAAGTCGACCGATTGGCGAACCGGCTTGTGGCCATCAAGAAGGTCAGCAAGACCGAAGTGGTTCGCCAGGCCTTGTTGCATGAGCTGGAGCGAGAACGCGCCACACCGTCCCTGGTCGATCTGGGGGTCGATTTTTGCCGGGCATTGCAAGCCCGCGCCAATCCCACCAGCGGAATGCCGGCCGACAAGACCTTCATTGACAGCCTTTACGGGAACGAGTGATGTTCGTTGACGCTTCCGCTCTTACCGCGATGCTGACCGATGAAAGCGATGCCCGGGCCCTGCTTTCGCGCATGCAAAACTACCCGAAACGGATCACCTCGCCTCTGGTGGTCTGGGAAACGGTTATCGCGGTGATGCGCATTCTGGGTTTGACCGCGCGCGATGCCGGCTCTGCTGTCGAGGATTATCTGAAACTCATGGGAATCACCGTCGTCGCCGTCGCCGCCGAAACCCGCATTCTTGCTATCGACGCCTATGACCGTTACGGCAGGTCGCGCCATCCGGCGGCCCTGAATTTCGGAGATTGTTTCGCATATGCCTGTGCGCGGCACGAACGGGTACCGCTTTTCTACAAGGGCGACGATTTTCCTCAGACTGA
>DUZF01000071.1 GCA_013349665.1 Rhodospirillaceae bacterium
GGCTGCTTCTGGGGGGCCGAGCGCAAGTTCTGGACCCTGCCCGGCGTCTGGGTGACGGCGGTCGGCTATGCCGGCGGCGCCACCCCCCATCCGCTTTACGAGGAAGTGTGCAGCGGCGGCACCGGCCATACCGAAGCCGTGCTGGTGGTGTTTGATCCCGGCCAGGTCCGCTATCAGGACCTGCTGCGCTGCTTTTGGGAAAATCACAACCCGACCCAGGGCATGCGCCAGGGCAATGACCTGGGGACCCAGTACCGGTCGGCGATCTTCACTTTTTCGGCGCAACAGCAGCATGCCGCGGAAATGACCCGCGATTTCTACCAGAAGAAGCTGGAGGCCGCCGGCTACGGCCGCATCACCAGCGAAATCATGGCCTGCCCGGAATTTTACTTCGCCGAAGACTATCACCAGCAATATCTGGCGAAAAACCCCTCCGGCTATTGCGGGCTGGGCGGTACCGGCGTCACCTATCCGCCGATCCCGCCATTCGGAAGTTGATTAAAAAAATTTAGTCCCTCAGTCGCCGGGCGCCGCCTCCGGCAGCTTGGCTCCTCCGCTTCGCTCCGGGGCGCTCAACGCGCCAGAGCCGCGCAACGGCGATGCGCGGCTAAGATTCCAATACCGTGCGGACCTCGGCGAAAACCTGCTCGGGGGTGATGGCGGACATGCACAGGGGCTTGCTGCAGGCCGTCTTGCGGTGATTGGCGGCCGATACGCAGGGCGAGCAGGCGAGACCGGCGGTCATCGTCCGGGCGTTGCCGAGCGGACCGTAAAGTGCCGGGGTTTCCGGACCGAATAGAACGATCACCGGCAAACCGGTGACGGCGGCGAAATGACCGGGTCCGGAATCATTGGTGATCATCAGCCGGGACAGGGCATAAAGCCGCGGCAGTTCCTCCAGGCGTTGGCGGCCGGCGAAGCTGACCAGGCGCGGATGGCTGACCTCCGCCTGCAGGCGCTCGGCCTCGGGGGCCTCTTCCGGGGCGCCGGTGATCAGGATCAGCACGTCGTCCCAGGTGGCCAGTACGGCGCGCGCCAGGCGGGCGAAATTTTCCGCCGGCCAGCGCCGTTGCGGCAGCAATTCGCTGGCATTGGGATTGATCAGCACCAGGCGGTGGCGGCCGGCGTCGTAGGCCGGGCAGGCGTCGAGAATCCGGCGCCGCATATCGTCCTTGGCCTCGGCCTCGATGGAAATCGGCGACAGGTGGATTTCGTCCTCGGTGATCACCGTCTTCGAATAGGGCACCTCGGCCTCGGCGGCGTTCAGGGCATTGACCAGAGCGATGAAGTTCTTGGCGATGTGGATATGCGGATTGTAGGCGACGCGATGGGTGAACAGATTGCCGCGATACAGCCCTTCATTATGGAAGCGGTGGAAGCCGGCCCGCAGGCGGGCCCCGGACAGGCCGGACAACAGGGCGGTGAAGCGCGAGAACAGCTCGAGGTCGATGACCGTGTCGATGCGCCGCTGCCTGGCCCAGCGGTAGAAGTCGAGGCAATCGGCGGCCAGATGCAGCAGATTGTCGTCGCGCAGGGTAAAGACATTGGCCGCCGGCACGGTGCCGAGAAGCGCCAGGCTGGGCGCGTTGCGACGGAAGATGAGGAAGAAGGTCTCGGTGCCGAACAGGCGGACTGCCTTGGTCATCGCCGGGTCGGCAAGGATCGTGCTACCCATTTCCGACAGTTCGATGAACAATAGCCGTCTGGGCGTGAGGCTCGGCGCGGCGGTCGCGCCGATCAGGCGGAACAGCAGCGTGAGCAAGAAACACAACGGCACGCCGACCCACCGGTCGATGGCCCGCATGCTATCCACTTTCATTTTGGTGACCGCGTCCCTATTCGATTGGCCGGCCCCAATGGGCAGACGATCAATTCCTAGCACGGGATGGTGGCCATGACCAAAGGCGGGTTTGCAGAATCGACGCCGGCCGCCGGTCACTGGCTGACGCCGCGCCGTCTCGCCGCCTATCCGCTGATCTTCATCGCCCTGTACCTGCTGGCCGGGGTCGTCTGGGTGATTTCCGCCGAAGGCCTGGTCGACCCGCGCGGCACGCCGCTCGGCGCCGATTTTTTCGGTTTCTGGAGCGTCTCGTCGCTGATCCATGACCAGGGCTGGGCGGCGCCTTACGATTTCGCCCGGCTGAAGGCCGCCCAGGCGGCCCTGCTCGGCCGGGCGGCGGCGCCGTTCCTGTGGCTGTATCCGCCGGTCGGACTTCTGCTGGTGTGGCCGCTGGCCCTGCTGCCCTATGGTCCCTCTTTTTTCCTTTGGGGCGGCGCCCAACTGGCCCTGGCCTGGGCGGTGCTGCGCCGCCGGTTGCGCCACCCCATGGCGTTACGCCTGCTGTTGGCCTTTCCCGCCGGTTTCCTGTCGCTGGCCGATGGCCAGAACGCGCTGCTGTCGGCCTCGCTTCTCGGTCTCGGACTGCTGCTGCTGCGCGACCGCCCGTTTCTCGCCGGGCTGGCCTTCGCCGGGCTCAGCTACAAACCCCATCTCGGGCTGTTGATCCCGCTGGCCCTGATCGCCGGCGGCCATTGGCGGGCCTTCGGCGGCGCCGTCACCGGCGTCCTGGCGATTGTCTCGCTCAGTCTCGGCATCGCCGGCACGGACTGCTGGCGGGCCTATTTCGCCGAGGCCGGGTTTGCCCGGCGGGTGCTGGAGGAGGGCGGTGTCGATTGGGGCAAGATGGCCTCCGTGTTCGCCGCGCTCAGGCTCCTCGGGGTGCCGACGGCGGCGGCCTGGCTGGGACAGGGGATTTCGGCGGCGCTGGCCGGCGCCGCTGTTTTCCGGCTGTGGCGTGGCGCCCGCCCGCCCGGCGTCCGCGGGGCGGCCTTGGCCGCCGGCACCCTTCTGGCGACGCCGTTTCTGCTGGACTACGACCTGACGATCCTCGGCCTCGGTCTGGCCTGGCTGGCCGCCGACCATCAGGGGCGCATCATGTCCCGGCGTCTGGTGACGCTGCTGGCGGTGCTGTGGTGCATGCCGCTGTTTTTGCGTCCCCTTGGCCTCGGCCTGTCGCTGCCGATCGGGCCGGCGGCGGCGGCGGCGCTGCTGGCTTTGGCCTGGCGGGAAGAGTTTCACTTGTCGTAATTTAGGTACATATTGTCATTGTTGTCATTTCAGGATTCATCGGGGGTTGTTTTATTTGGACGATTTCGAAGTTCCGGAACGAACGGCCAAACCGTTGACCGGACCGGCGAGCCTTGGCGCGGTGATCCGCAAAGTGCCGTTCCTGCGCGGCATGCTGGCCGCCGGCATCGTCATCGTCCTGGCTTTTCCGCTCCTGGACGTCGGCATCGTCTATCCCGGCTATGACAATCTCCTGATGACCTTCGGCGAGCAGGAGGCGGTGCGCGTCTGCCGGCACTTGGCGGCAACCGTCGACGGCCTTGGCGAACTGACGGAGACCACGGTCCAGGACAGCGACCTGCCGGAAGAGGCCATGCGGTTGCTCAAGGCCTTCCATATCGAACGGCTGAAGGTCTATAGCGCCGCGGCCGAGGTGGTGTTTTCCTCTGATCCTGACGAAGTGGGGGCGATCAATAACGCCGCCTATTTCCGCCAGCGGGTCATGAATAACCAAGTCATTTCCAACATTGTCGAAAAGAAAGGGGCAGCGCTGGAGGGGCGGGTCTTAAAAGTCGATGTGGTCGAGACCTATGTGCCGATCATGCGGCAAGGCAGGTTTTTCGGCGCCATCGAAGTCTATTACGACATGACGGAACGCCGAACGATCCTCTCCGGCCATCTGGTGCAGTCGGTGGTCATTCTCGCCGGCATGGGTGGCGGGCTGTTCACTATTTTCCTGATCACCCTGTTCCGCGCCGCGCGCACCTATCGCGACCATCAGGCGGCGGAGGAACGGCTGATGGTCAGCGAACTGCGCCTGCGGCGGATGACCTCGGCGGCCCAGGACGCCATCGTCGAAATCGACTCCTCCGGTCGGGTGGCCTTCTGGAATGCCGCCGCTGAACGTATTTTCGCCATCTCCAGGGAGGAGGCGCTGGGCCAGGACGCCCTGGCCCTGATGATCGCCGAGGATGATCGGGCACGGGCCGGCGCCGTCCTCGCCGAATACCAGACCCTTGCCTCCCGGCCGCCGGCCGGGGAAACCGTCGAACTTTCCGGGCGGCGGGGCGACGGCGAAGTCTTCACGCTGGAGCTGTCGCTGGCCCCCTTGCCTGGCGAGTCCGGGTCCCACCTGGTCGGCATCTTGCGCGACATTTCGCGGCGCAAGGCCATGGAACAGCAGCTGAAACTGGGCGAGCGCATCGTTCGTCACGCGCTTTCCGGGATCATGGTGACCGACGCCGAGCTGAACATTCAGGTGGTCAACCCCGCCTTCTGCAAAGTCACCGGATTCGCCTCCGACGAGGTGATCGGCCAGCAACCGCGCTTGCTGCGCTCGGGCCGGCACGGGAGCGCGTTTTATGACGAAATGTGGCGCGACCTGAGAGAGTCCGGCGAGTGGCAGGGCGAAGTGTGGAACCGTCGCAAGAACGGCGAAATCTATCCCGAATGGCTGAGCATCAGCGCCATTCACGACAAGGCCGGGCGGGTCACCCATTATGTCGGGATCTTTTCCGACATCACGCAGCAGAAACGCCTCGAAGAGGACCTCGAGCGCCTTGCCTTGCATGATCCGCTGACCGGGCTGGCCAATCGCGTGCTGTTCCGCGAGCGCCTGCTGCAATGCATCCGCGAAGCCAAGCGCTTCGAACGAAAATTTGCCGTGCTCTACCTTGATCTCGATTTCTTCAAGGCGGTCAATGACCGCCACGGCCATGACATCGGCGACCTGCTGTTGCAGGAGGTGGGCAAGCGGCTGTCCTATCTGGTCCGCGAGGCTGACACGGTGGCGCGCCTGGGCGGCGATGAATTCGCCATCATCATCGAATCGCTGAGCGATCGCTCAAGTGTCGCCGTGGTGGCCGAAAAATGCGTCGACAGCCTGTCGCGGCCATTCGTTCTGGGCGGTATCGAATGCAGGATCGGCTGCAGTATCGGCGTCGCCATCTATCCCGACGACGCCACCACCGACGACGGCCTGCTGAAACAGTCAGACGACGCCATGTATGAGGCCAAGCGCGGCGGTCGAAACCGTGTCTGTTTCTCGGAGCCCGGTATTACTTGACGGTGATCCGGCCCCGTGCCGTCTCGGGATTGTACTCGCCCATGAAGGCATAACTGCCCCGGTCCAGCGGTCCGAGGAAAATGCGGATCTCGCCCCTTCCCTTGACCACCTTCTCGCGGTTGAGGTCGGCGCTTTCAAACTCCTCGGGCGTGTTGTCCAGGTTCTTGACCACCAGGACATATTTTTCACCCGCCGCCAGTTCCAGTTGGTCGGGTGAGAATTTGTGGTTCTGCAGCACCAGCTCCAGTTCCACCGGGTCGGCCAGGGCATTGCCGGCCAGCAGGCAGACGGCAGAGCCCAGGGTCAGAATGGATTTCCTCACCGGCGGGCCTCGATGGCGTCCCAGATCGCCGCCTCCAGGCAGGTGCCGTCGAACCGGTTGATTTCCTGGACACCGGTGGGGGAGGTGACATTGATTTCGGTCAGGTAGTCGCCGATCACGTCGATGCCGACGAAGATCAGCCCGCGCTCCTTCAGCGTCGGGCCGATGGTGGCGCAGATTTCACGGTCACGGGTGGTCAGCGTCGCCTTTTCGGCGCGCCCGCCGACATGCAGGTTGGAGCGTGCCTCGCCGGTCTTGGGGACGCGGTTGACGGCGCCCGCCGGCTCGCCGTCAATCAGGATGATGCGTTTGTCGCCGCGCCGCACTTCCGGCAGATAGCGCTGGACGATCACCGGCTCGCGATACAGCTGGGTGAACAGTTCGAGCAGCGAGTTGAGATTGTCGTCGGCGGGCGTCACATGAAACACCCCGGCGCCGCCGTTGCCGAACAGCGGCTTGAGGATGATGTCGCCGTGTTCGGCGCGGAAGTCCATGATCTGCCGGCGGTCGGCGGAAATCAGGGTCGGCGGCAGGACGTCGGGAAAATGGGTGACCAGCAGTTTCTCGGGAGCATTACGCACATGGAACGGATCATTCACCACCAGAGTTTTGGGGTGGATATGCTCCAGCAGATGGGTGGCGGTGATATAGGCCATGTCGAAGGGTGGGTCCTGGCGCATCAGCAGCACGTCCATCGATCCCAGCTCCAGCTGGGCCGGCGGGCCCAGGGTGGCATGGTTGCCCTTTTCCCGGCGCACCGCCAGCGGCCGCGCCCAGGCCGACAGCCGGCCGGCGCGAAACGACAGATTCTGCGGCAGATAGTGGTAAAGCCGGTGGCCGCGCCGCATCGCCTCCAGGGCAAGGACGAAGGTGCTGTCGGCGTCGATATCGACGCTTTCGATGGGATCCATCTGAATGGCCACGGACAGGCTCATGCCGAAAGTCTTTCCCGGTGTTACAGATTATGGCGGTGCGGATCGGTCTTCAGCAGGACGTGATTGATCACCCGTTTGACATTGCCGATATCGCGGGCATGGGCAAGGACACGGTCGAGTTCTTCCTGGCTTTGCGCGACGCCCATCAGATAGACAACGCCGTTGACCACATCGACGGTGTAATTGATGTTGCGGATATTCTGGTCGAACATCATCCGCGTTCTGAGATTGTTGGCGATCCACACATCCGTCGCGTAATCGGTCACGTCCGACTTGTCGGTCACCTGGATCTCATCGATCACCTGGCGCACCCCGGCCGCCTGCCAGGCCAGGCGCACGGCGTCGATATGGGCCTCCGGCCGTTTCACCGTGCCGGTCAGCAGCACCCGTCCCTCGGTCACCGTCATCGTCAGGCCGCGGTACATGTCGAAATCATGATCGAAATACAAGGCATTGATGGCGGTGCGGATCTTGGCGTCGTCGACCGCCGCCTCGAAGCCGCGTTCCTCGGCGGCGCCGACACCGACCGCGGCGGCGCCGCCGACGACGGTGCCGGTCACCGGGTCGCAGGCGGCCAGACTAAGGATCAAGGCAAGTGACGCAAACGGACGACGGACCACGGCGGCGTACCTCGAAGCTGTTAAGACTGCCTCTTCAGCATACTCATTCATGCCTCGTCACGCCAAGCGTCCTTGAGATGGCGCGGCCATGACCAGGGCGCTATCAGAAGCACGTCGAAGCGCGGCGACAGCCCGGCCAGTTGCGGCCGGCCGGCCAGGAAACCGGCGGCGGCGCGCAGCAGGCGGCGGCGCTGGCGGACCGATACCGCCTCGGCGGCGGCGGCCAGGCTGGGGCGGGCTTTTACCTCGATGAAGGCGATGACCGCTCCCTTGCTGGCGACGATGTCGATTTCCGACGCGCCGCTGCCGCGTCGCGCCGCCAGACGCCGGGCGAGAATGCGGTAGCCGGCCAGGCGCAGACGCGCCGCCGCCAGAAATTCCGCCCAGCGGCCACGGCGCTCCGCCGATTCACCGCGCCTTTGGCGGGCCCCGGTCATCGGCCGGCCAGGACCATGGCGCGGGCATAGACCTGGCGGCGCGGCAAACCGCTGGCGGCGGCGACCAGCGCCGCGGCGTCGCGCGGCGACATCTCGCAGAGGGCGGCGGTCAGCCGGGCGTCAAGGCTGTCGGGGCTTTCCGGCGGCGCCTCCTCCGGCGGGCCGACCACCACCACCACCTCGCCCTTGGGCGGCTCGGCATAGTGGCCGGCCAGGACGCTCAGCCGGTCGCGGCGCAGGTCCTCATGCATCTTGGTCAATTCGCGGGCCACCGCCGCCGGTCGGTCGCCGAGGATCTCGGCCATGTCGGTCAGGGCGGCGGCCAGGCGCCGCGGCGATTCGTAGAACACCAGGCTGGCCGGGACCTGGGCCAGCTCGCTCAGGCAGCGGCGTCTGGCCGCCGCCTTGGGCGGCAGGAAGCCGGCGAACAGAAAGCGCTCCGACGGCAATCCCGACAGCTGCAGCGCCGGCAGCAGGGCCGATGGGCCCGGCAGGCTGGTCACCGGCAGTCCCTCGGCCAGGCAGTCGCGGACCAGGCGGAAGCCGGGATCGGACAGCAGCGGCGTGCCGGCGTCGGAGACCAGCGCCACCACCGCGCCCTGCCGCAGGCGGGCCAGCAGGGCGGGACGCGCCCGCTCGGCATTATGGTCGTGATAGGGGGTCAGCGGTGGGCGCGGCAATCCCAGCAGGGTCAGCAGCTTGGCGGTCATCCTGGTGTCTTCGCAGGCGATCAGGTCGGCCGCCGACAGCAGTTTGATCGCCCTCAGCGTGATATCGTCGAGATTGCCGATGGGCGTAGCCACAAGATATAACCCCGCGGCCGGTTTACTTCCCATCGGGGCCTGGGTAGGCTGTCGCCTCGCTGTTTTGTCCCGGGAGTGCGCCTGTGCGCCGTCTTGCATCGCCGTTGCCTCGTTTTGCCGCCCGGATGTGCGTGGTGCTGGCGTTGAGCCTGGGCGCGGCCGCCTGCTCACAACTACCATTCGGCGGCGCCACAGCCAAGCCGTCGTCGCCGCCGGCGGCTGTGCCGCCTCCAGCACCGCCTCCGCCCCCGCCGCCGAGGGTCGAAACGCCGCCGCCGCCGCCCCCGCCGCCGCCGGTCAGTGCCGCCCCACCCGCTGTCGCAGCACCGCCGGCGTCGACTACGGCGGCGCTGCTGTTGCCGCTGACCGGACCATCGGCGGCCATCGGCGCCGCCCTCTTCAATGCCGCCCAGATGGCGCTGTTCGAACTGGCCGACGGCCAGTTCACCCTGCTGCCGTTCGACACCAAGGGGACGCCGGACGGCGCCGTCGCCGCCGCCCGGCTGGCGGTGGCCCAGCATGCGGGGGTGGTGATCGGTCCGCTGTTCTCGGGCGAGGCCAAGGCGGCTTCCGCCGTCACCGCCCCGGCCGGCATCAATATGCTGGCCCTGACCGCCGATCAGAAGGTGGCGGCGCCGGGGGTTTATGTGCTGGGCTTCCTGCCCGGACCTCAGGCGGCGCGGGTCGTCGACCAGGCCCGCAGCCAGGGGCGGACCCGCCTTGGGATTTTGGCGCCGGCAGACGATTACGGCCGCACCGTCGCCGAATATCTCAAGAACCAGGGACCACAGAGCGGCATCAGCATCACCGGGCTGGAATATTACGATGTCGCCGGTACCGATCTGGCGGGGCCGTTGAAGCGGCTGCTTAAAAACGCCTCGCGGCAACCCGGAGAGGTCGGCTTCGATGCCCTGCTGTTGCCCGACGAGGGAAGTCGCCTGCGCGCCGCCGCCGCCGCGGTGGCGGCGGCGGGCATCGATCCGGCGCAAACCCGTCTGCTGGGCACCATGCTGTGGGAGGACAGCCGGCCGGAAAGCGAACCGGCGCTGGTCGGCGGCTGGTACGCGGCGGCGGCACCGGCGGCGCATGCCGATTTCGCCGCCCGCTATGCCAAGGCCTTCGGTGCCCGGCCGCCGCGTCTGGCCTCCATCGGCTATGACGCCACGGCCCTGGCGGCGGTGCTGGCGCGGCGCGGCGGCCCCAGGCCGTTCGCCCACCAGGCCCTGATCAATCCGCTCGGTTTTGCCGGGGTCGACGGTCTGTTCCGCCTGAAATCCGACGGCACCAACGAGCGCGGTTACGCGGTGATGGAGGTGGTGGCGGGCGGCCCGCCCCGCGAGGTGGCCCCGGCCCCGGCATCATTCCAGGCGGTGTATTAATACGCCGACGAAACCTGCCAGCGCTCGACCCAATGCAGGGTGTAGCGGGTCACCAGACCGGCATCGCCGCGCAGCAGGATGACATTTTCCGCATTGAGGTCCTGTGCCGCCTTGGTGAAATTGAATGAGCCGGTGATCACGACATCGTCGTCGATGATGATCACCTTGTTATGGGCGATGCTGACGGTATCGTCGATGGCCAGCGGAATCCCGGCGCGGCTCAGCATGGCGGCGGCGGTGTGGCGTTCGCGGCGGTGGCTTTTGTCGAGGATGGCCCGCACATCGACACCGCGGCCATGGGCCTCGACCAGGGCCTCGGCGATTTCCGGCGAGGTGAAACTGTAAGCCTGGACCAGCACGCGGTTCCGCGCCCGGGCGATGGCGGCGGCGATCAGTCCGGTGCAGTCCTCGCCCGGGGTGAAGCACAGCTGGTATGCGGCGCCGGCGGCGAATTGCCCGGATTCCATCGGCCGCGCCGCCTCGCGGGCGGCCAGGCCGGGGGCCAGCAGCGTCAGCGCCAGCAGGGCCGGCAGCAGGCGGCCGATCACCGCGTTGAGGATCAGCCGGCCCTTGGGCGTCGCCGCCAGGCGGCCCGAGCTCCAGCCGAGGAAACCCTCCGCCACCATGGTTTCGAGGCCGGAACGGTCGATGGGCAATGCCAGCGGGTCGGCCAGCCCCTCGCTCAGGCGCAGCCCCATCATCAACCGCTCGGCGCCGCGGGTGGCCAGGTCCAGCGCTTCCTCCTCCGCCGTGCCATGGCCGCAAATCTGGACGTCGCGCAGCCAGCGGGCGGGGGTCTTGTGCTGGCGAAGGGCGCGGGTGACGCCCGAACGATCGGTCAGGCGGCCATGGGCGCCGGGACCGACGCCGACATAATCGCCGCCCCGCCAATACAGCAGGTTATGGCGGCATTCGGCGCCCGGCCGGGCATGGTTGGAAATCTCATAGGCGGGCAGGCCGGCGGCGGCGGTCAGGTCTTGCGTCAGTTCGAACAGGGTGGCGGCGTGATCATCGTCAGGCAGCGTGAAGTCGCCGCGCTTTTCCGCCGGATGGAAGGCGGTGCCCGGTTCGATGGTCAGCTGGTACAGCGACAGGTGGTCGGCGGCCAGGGTCAGGGCGCGGCCGAGCTCGGCCTCCCAGTCGGCGAGGCTCTGGCCCGGGCGGGCATAAATGAGGTCGAACGACATGCGGGGAAAGTGCCGGCGCGCCAGGTCGACGGCGGCCAGCCCCTGGGCGACATCATGGCCGCGGCCGAGAAAGGCCAGGTCCCGGTCGTTGAGGGCCTGCAGTCCCAGCGACAGGCGGTTGACGCCGGCGGCGCGAAAGTCGACGAAGCGCTCCCGGTCGACGGCTCCCGGATTGGCTTCCAGGGTAATTTCCAGGTCCTCGGCCGTTGACCAGTGCGCCGCCACGCGTTCGATCAGGGCGCCGACCGTCGACGGCGCCATCAGCGACGGCGTACCACCGCCGAAAAAAATGCTGCCGACCGAGCGTCCGGCTGTCTGCCGGGCGAAATGATCGAGCTCGGATTCCAGGGCGGTTCGCCAGGCCGCCTGATCGATGGATTGGGCGACATGGCTGTTGAAGTCGCAATAGGGGCATTTCGACAGGCAGAACGGCCAGTGGAAATAGATCCCAAGCGTCATGGCGGCGGTCGGAAGCAACCGTCCACCAGTTTGCGGAAAGCCGCGGTTCTGTGGCTTATCGCGTGCTTTTCAGCCGGAGACATTTCACCGAAAGTTTCAGAACGACCATTCGGGATGAACATCGGATCATAGCCGAAGCCTTGTTTGCCGCGAGGGGGCCAGATCAGATGGCCTTCCACCTGGCCCTCGAAGCATTCCACATGGCCGTCCGGCCAGGCCAAGGCCAGGGCGCAGATGAAACGGGCGTGGCGGTCCCGTTTGCCGGTCAGCGCCTTCTCGACGCGGCGCATCGCCTCGAGGAAATCGCGCGCCGGACCCGCCCAGCGGGCCGAGCGGATACCGGGATCGCCGCCCAGGGCGTCCACCACCAGGCCGGAATCGTCGGCCAGGGCCGGCAGGCCACTGGCCCGGGTGGCGGCCAGCGCCTTGAGGCGGGCATTGTCGACGAAGGTGGCGCCGGTTTCCTCGGGCTCGGGCAGGTTCAGTTCCGCCACCGAAACGACATCGGTGCCGAACGGCGCCAGCAGGGCGGCGATTTCGTTGACTTTACCCGGATTGTGGCTGGCGATGACCAGCCGCCCGCCGGTGAACAGCCGCCCGCTCACAGGCCCAGCGCCAGCCGCTGCAGTTCGGCCAGCCGGGTCACCCCCTGCTGGGCCAGGGCCAGCAGCTGGAGGAACTGGTCCTGGCGGAACGGATCCTGTTCGGCGGTGCCCTGGATCTCGACGATGCCGCCGTCGGCGGTCAGGACGAAATTGGCATCGGCCTGGCAGGTCGAATCCTCGGCATAGTCGAGATCGAGCACCGCCTCGCCGTTCACCAGGCCGCAGGAGACGGCGGCCACCTGGCCCGACAGCGGCAGGGCCGCCAGCTGACCCTTGCCGACCACCGACTGCAAGGCCAGATGCAGGGCCACCCAGGCGCCGGTAATGGCCGCCGTGCGGGTTCCGCCGTCGGCCTGCAGCACGTCGCAGTCAACCTTGATCTGCATCTCGCTCATCGCCGTCAGCGTGGTCACCGCCCTGAGCGAGCGGCCGATGAGGCGCTGGATTTCCTGCGTCCGCCCGGTCTGGCGGCCGCGCGCCGCCTCGCGGTCGGTGCGGCTGTGGGTGGCGCGCGGCAGCATGCCGTATTCGGCGGTGACCCATCCCTTGCCGGTATTGCGCAGGAACGGCGGCACCTTTTCGTCCACCGAGGCGGTGCACAGCACATGGGTGTCGCCGAAGCGGGCCAGACAGGACCCTTCCGCGTATTTGCTGAAGCCGGGCTCGAGAACGATGGAGCGAAGCTGGTTGGGTTGACGGCCCGACGGTCTCATGGACACCTCTGGGGAATGGAAAGGGGTGACAACCTAGCAGATGACGGCAGCGGCGAGAAGCCATGGGGATTTGGCCGTCCTCGCATTGACGGGGTGGTCCGGCGTCACTAAATTCCAGCACCGGTCGTACAGGTCCGCGGGCATTCGTCTGTGATCCGGCGCAACCGTTTGAAATGGCAGTATACCCATGGTCCCGTTGGTTGACGCCGCATGACGCGCGGTAAGAAGGTCATCGAACTGTCCGAACGCTCGCGGGAAATCTTTCGCGAAATCGTCGACGCCTATGTCGAGACCGGCGAGCCGGTGGGCTCGCGGACCCTGTCGCGCCGCCTGTCGGTGACCCTGTCGCCGGCGACCATCCGCAATGTGATGTCGGATCTCGAGGATTCGGGGCTGCTGTTTGCCCCCCATACCTCGGCCGGACGCCTGCCCACCGAGGCGGGCATGCGCCTGTTCGTCAACGGTCTGCTGGAGGTCGGCAAGCTGTCGGAGGGCGAGCGCGAGCGCATCGACAGCCAGTGCCAGGCCACCGGCAGGAGCCTGGAAACCCTGCTCGGCGAGGCGCTGTCCGCCCTGTCCGGGCTGTCGCGCTGCGCCGGGCTGGTGCTGGCGCCGAAAACCCAGGTGTCCCTCAAGCATATCGAATTCGTCCCGCTGGGCCAAAGCCGCGCCCTGGTGGTGCTGGTCACCGACGACGGCGTGGTGGAGAACCGCATCCTCGAACTGCCGCGCGAAGTGACGGCCTCGGTGCTGGTCGAGGCGGGCAACTATCTCAATGCCCGGGTGGTCGGCCGCACCCTGGAGGAGGCCCGCGAACAGATCCTGGCCGATCTCGAATCCCACCGTGTGCAGCTTGACGGCCTGACCAGCAAGGTGGTTGAGGCCGGACTGGCCACCTGGGCCGGCGGTGACAATGCCGGCCAGCTGATCGTGCGCGGCCAGTCGCATCTGCTCGACGACGTCACCGCGCTCAACGACCTGGAACGCATCCGCGGTCTGTTCGAGGCGCTGGAAACCAAAGAAACGCTGGTGCGTCTGCTCGACCTCACCAACCGCGCCGAAGGGGTGCAGATCTTTATCGGCGCCGAGAACGACCTGTTCCGGGTTTCCGGCTGCACGGTGATCGTCGCCCCCTATCACAACAGCCGCGACCAGATCGTCGGCGCCATCGGGGTCATCGGCCCCACCCGCA
>DUZF01000072.1 GCA_013349665.1 Rhodospirillaceae bacterium
ACCATGAGATCGCCGTCCTTCAGCAGGGGCACCTTGCCGCTGGGCGAATGGGCCAGGATCTTTGCCTTGCTGTCGGGCTGGCGCAAGCGGATGACCACCTCGTCGAACCCCAGCCCGGCCTGTGACAGGGCCAGCCAGGGACGCAAAGACCAGGAAGAGAAGCGCTTGCTGCCGATGACCAGGGTGAGATTGGACATGCTCGGCCTCCGGGAAGTTTACCTGCGGCCATGATCGGCCAAGCCTTCCCCCTCGGCTAGCCTCTTTTCTTCGCCACCAACTTTGCGCATGCTGTGGCCATGGTCAAATATCTCACCGAAGCCGTCGACGCTGACGCCGTCGCCATCCTGCCGCTGTCCCGCGAGCAATTCGCCGAGTGGCTGCCGTTGCAGGCGACGGCGGCAAAAGCCTGGATCGAAGCGCAGAATTTCACCGCCGAGCCGGGCAGTCTATGCCTGCTGGGCAATGCCAAAGGCCGCCCCGAACGCGTGCTGTTCGGCCATGATGACACCGACCCGTGGAGTTGGGCGCATCTGCCGGGAAAACTTGGCAAAGGCTTTTACCGCCTGGATGCCACCTTGGCGCCGGATGCCGCCGACCGCGCGGCCATGGCCTGGGAATTGGCCTGCTACCAGTTCACCCGCTATCTCGGGCGCAATGGCCGCGACTGGCCGCTGCTGGCCTGGCCGGCAAACGCCAACCGCGGCCATGTTGCGCGCAGCGTGGCGGCCACGGTTCTGGTCCGCGACCTGATCAATACGCCGGCCTCGGATATGGGGCCCGAGGAACTCGCGGCGACCGCCATGGCGATGGCCGAGCGGGCCGGCGGACGCTGCCGTGCCATCGTCGGCGACTCCCTGCTGCAGGAAAACTACCCCGCCATCCATGCCGTCGGCCGCGCCTCGCCGCGACTGCCGCGACTGATCGACCTGCGCTGGGGACCCGACAAGGCGCCGAAGGTGACCCTGGTCGGCAAGGGGGTGTGCTTCGACAGCGGCGGCCTCGACCTGAAATCATCAGCCAATATGAAATTGATGAAAAAGGACATGGGCGGCGCCGCCATCACCCTTGGCCTGGCCCAGATGATCATGGATGCCGGACTGCCGGTCTGCCTGCGCCTGCTGATTCCGGCGGTGGAGAACGCCGTCTCCGGCAATGCCTACCGCCCGCTCGACGTGATCCGCACGCGCAAGGGCCTCAGCGTCGAAATCGGCAACACCGATGCCGAAGGCCGGCTGCTGCTGGCCGATGCGCTCTGCGAGGCGGACCGTGAAAAACCCGCTTTGCTGCTCGATCTCGCCACCTTGACCGGCGCCGCGCGGACGGCCCTGGGCCCGGACCTGCCGGCCCTGTTCAGCCCCGACGATATCCTCGCCGGGGACCTGCTGGCGGCCGGCGAAGTGGAAGGCGACCGCCTTTGGCGGTTGCCGCTGTGGGCACCCTATCGCCGCCTGCTCGACAGCAAGATCGCCGATCTCACCAATGCCTCCGACAGCCCTTTCGCCGGCGCCATCACCGCCGCCCTGTTTTTGCAGGAATTCGTCTCGCCCACCACCCCCTGGGCGCATCTCGACCTGTTCGCCTGGAACCCGGCGCCGCGCCATGGACGCCCCGAAGGCGGCGAGGCCACCGCTTTGCGTGCCCTCTATCGTTTTGTCCACCAACGCTTTGCGATTGCCGCCGGGGCAAGCCTCAGCTAATTTCGTCCGCGAAACGATTTAGGCAATCCTAGGCATGGGTATCGATCTCAAGGCAGTTCAGGCTCTCGATCTGTGGCGCGGAGCAATCGTCGAGAGCGTGCGGCGTGAGGCGCCGGATCTGTCGGCCCGCCAGATGGCCCTGCTGTTGACCGTCTATCTGTCGCCGCCGCCGCACACGGTGCGCGGCCTGGCCATCGCCCTCAACATTTCCAAACCGGCGGTGACCCGCGCCCTCGACCGCCTGGGCGAATTCGGTCTGGTCCGCCGCAAATTGGACGACACCGATCGCCGCAGCGTACTGATCCAGCGGACCGTCAAGGGCTCGGTGTTCCTGCGTGAATTCGGCGACATCATCGTCGCCGCCGCCGCCAAGGCGGAACCGCTTTAGCAAACAGGTCGCGTGCTACAGCTTTAGGGGCATACAACAAAAGCTTTTCAGGCGGCAGGTAAGGAAAAAATAAAGGTCGTTCCCTCTCCCTGACTGGGTTCTATCCAGATCCGTCCGCCATGCTGCTCGACGATCTTCTTGCATACCGCCAGACCGATGCCGTTGCCTTCATATTGGTCCTTGGGCACCAGTCTCTGGAAGATGCCGAAAGCCCGCTCACGATCACTGGGCGCGATGCCCATGCCGTTGTCGCTGACCGTGACCAGGAGGTCAGGGCCCGAGCGGCGACAACCGATTTCAATTCGCGGACGGCGCTCCGGCGCCCGGTATTTGACGGCATTGCCGATCAGGTTCTGAAACAGGCGGATCAGGTCCATCTCGTCGCCCTTCACCGTCGGCAAGTCCTCGGCGACGACGACCTCCGCCTCGGCTTCACTGATCGCCACCGTCAGATTGGCAAGGGCATCGGCGACCACCTCGGCAAGCATCACCGGGCCCGACTCGGCGCGTTTCCCGGTGCGGGAATAGTCGAGCAGGTCGAGGATTAACCGGTCCATCCGCTTGGCTCCGCCGACGGCATAGCCGAAGTACTTCCTGGTGTCGTCATCAAGCTGTGGACCAAGGCGGTCCTGGGCTATCGACAGATAACTGCTGATCATCCGCAACGGCTGGCGCAAATCATGCGACGCCACATAAGCGAACTGCTCCAGGTCAGAGTTGGTTTGCTTCAACTTGTCCTGCAGGTCGCGGCGTTCGGTGACATCTTCCTTGATGGAAACATAGTGGGAGACCTTCCCGCCATCGTCCAGCACCGGGGCGATCACCACCATCTCCCAGTACAATTCACCGCTCTTGCGCCGATTGCGCAGTTCGCCGACCCACCGCTGCCCCGCGGTGATGGTCGCCCACATGTCCCGGTAGGTCTCGATCGACGTAAGTCCCGACGAGACCATGCGGGAATTGCCGCCGATTGCCTCCACCGCCTCGTAGCCGGTCACCGCGGTAAAGTGCGAGTTAACGTATTCGATGGTGCCGTTCACATCGGTAATGACCACCGACACCGGCGACCGCTCGACCGCGGTCGACAGCATCCTCAGACGCTGGGCCGTGTCGGCCTGCGCGGTAATGTCCGTTCCGCAGCCGCGATAACCGAGAAAGCCCCCCCGCTCATCGAAGCGAGGCGCGCCACTGACGCTGATCCATCTGGCCTGCCCATCGCTGGCCTGTATCCAATAGCGATAGTCGCGGAAGGCCCGACGGGCATCAAGATCCGCGAGATGCGCCTGCCACTGGGACGCCTCGATTTCGTGCTCGGGCGATACCAGGTCCCGGCGAAGCCTGCCGAGAAGGGTCGTGGACGGAATGCCGAGCACCGGGTCGAGTGACTGGGAGATCCAGCTGAAGCGATGATCTTTATCGGTTTCCCACACCCAGTCGGTGGTGCCTTCCACCAGGCTGCGGAAGCGTTCCTCACTGTCACGGAGCCGCGCTTCCACCTCCTTGCGGTCGGAGATATCGCGAAAGGTCACCACCGCTCCGGAGCAGGCACCATCCCTGACCATGGCATTGGCCGACAGTTCCACCGGAAACAAGGTCCCGTCCTGACGGCGGAAAAATTGGTTGTCCGAATGGCGGCTGATGCCGTCGCGGATCGTCCGTATCACATGGCAAGTATCATTGGAGCAAGGCCTGGCGTCGGCGCCGCTATGCCTGTTCCAGGCATGAGCCGACTGCCCGATCAGGTCGACATCGTCGGCGATGCCGAGAAAACGACGGGCGGACGGGTTGATGAAGAGAAAATGACCGTTGGCGTCGATGCCATAGATTCCTTCACCGGCCGAGGACAGGATCAGATCCAGGCGAGCCGCCTCGTCACTGAGATGGGCCTCGCTTTGCTTTAAATCCTCGGCGATCTTTCCGACGCGCGCGCGCGCGCTTTGTTCGCGGCGATAAAGCCTGATCAGAGAAACGAGCAGCACCAGGGCCGTTACCCCGAGCAAAGCTGTCTGCGCTCGCCATGGCGCCAGAAAGTCGTCGGCGGCCAAGGCGACGGTTACGGTCAACGGGTAGCTCGTAAGCATCCGACGCGAAGAGACGCGTTTGACATTGTCCTCCGCGCCCATGGGCGGGCGGCGAAGGATCAGACGACCATCATCCTTACGCCGAACGGCAACCATCCCCTTGGTGCCAATGTCGAGCCTGTCGACCAGGGTCTGGAAATAAGTGAGATTGACGACAGCGTTGACCACCCCCACGAACCGGCCGTCACCGTCGCGGATGGCAATACCGAGAATGATCGCCTGGCTTTGCGCGGATTTGGCGACAAGCAGGTCGGACATAACGAAATCGCGGCGGGGATCGTCGCGCAGCTGCTGGAACCAGGCTCGGTCACTCACATTAAATGCCTGCGTCCGGTTAGCCTTTCCCGCCCCGAACACGACTTGGCCATTGGCGTCAAAGACGTGATAGTTGACCATCGCCGGAAAAGCCAACAAATGGGCAGCTATCCGCGCCTCGATGTCCCGGCGCCGCGCCTCCGGGACATGACCGGAAAGATCCTCGCCGGTGACCTGCAGGGCCAGGCCGCGAAGATCACTTTGCGCCCGATCGAATGAACTCTCGATATCGTCGGCCAGGATCATGGCCAGATTGTCGGTAGTGATTAACGCCGCGCGGAGGTTGGTCTCATAGCCGCTCCAAAACAGGTATCCGATCAGAGCAAGGACCGCCCCCAGCGTCGCGAACAGCGCAAGATTATTGAGATCGCCCCGTCGCCATTGCGGCAGACCGGTAAAATTTACGAAGGAGGTGGTCAGCGTGTTCACGATATCACCCAAACCGCGACCGAAACCCGTGACGCGGCCGCCAAGGCCTGGCCCCGGCATCTTTCAACCGGACAGCCAACGAGTTCGTCACTTGAGGTAGAACAATAGGATAGTAACCTATCCTGAGGACCTAGTAAGCAAGCCCAACGGCATATGACCTTAGGCTTAGCCCCACGGGCAGGGACGCCCGTGCCACTGATTCTTCAAGTAGATGGGTGAGTGGCATGGGCGTCCCTGCCCGTGGCACCATCCTCAGCGGCGAACCCGCTCGATGAAACCGACGGCTTCCTGGTTGAGTTCGCGCACCACCTCGGCGAGGCTGCCAGCACTCCAGATCACCCGCACCGTGCCGGCGCAGGCCATGGTCGACGACTTGGCAAGCTCGGCGACGCTGGCGGAAACCTTCTGGGCCTGCACGGCGACCTCGCCGATGCTGTCGGCGATGGCCCGCGTCGCCGCCTCCTGTTCCTGTACCGCGCCGGCAATGGCGGAGGACGCCTGATCGAGAGAGCGGATGGTTTCCACCACCGAACCGATGCTGTCGGCCATGGAGCGTGTCGAATCCTGCACCGCATTGATCTGCCGGGCGATGTCATCCGTCGCCTTCGCCGTCTGACTGGCCAGGTTCTTCACTTCACCGGCCACCACCGCGAAGCCTTTCCCCGCATCTCCCGCCCGGGCCGCCTCGATGGTCGCATTGAGGGCCAGAAGATTGGTTTGGCTGGCGATATCGTTGATCAACTGAACGACCTCGCCGATGGTCCTGACCGCATTGGACAATCCGCCCATGCGTTCGGACATGGCGTTGACTTCCCCCACCGCCTGGCGGGAAACCTGACTGGAATGGCCGATCTGCCGGGCGATCTCGTTTACCGATTCAGACAGCTGGCGGGTGGACTCCGCCGCATCCGCCGCCCGTTCGTTGGTGATCGCCGCCGCCTCACCGACATCGAGCGAACGGCCGCCACTGTTTTGCGATCGGTTGGCCATCGCCTGGGCGGTCATACCGATCCCATGGGTGGCCTGCTCGACGGCGGCGACCTTGGCGCTCACCGTGGTCTCGAAGACATCCGACAACTCGTTGATGGCGGTCACCCTTTCTTGCGCCGCCCTTGCCCGCTCCTCCTCCCGCTCGCCACGGACCCGTTCGGCCTGGATGGCGTGGTCTTTGAACACTTCGACGGCGCGGCCCATATCTCCGATTTCGTCGCGCCGCGACGACGCCGGCACCGTCACATCGGTGTCTCCGGATGCCAGGCGGCTCATCACCAGCGTCATTTTACTGATATCGGCCGAGATCCCATGACCGACCAGTTGGATAATGACAATGGCCGAGCAGAACGCTCCGGCCATGGTCAGAAAAAACCACACCACGGAGCTGTGGGAGTTCTCTCTGGTTTTTTCAAACAGGGCGTCGCTCTCCCGCTTCTGCAAGCCCGACCAGTCGGTGACCGTCTGGTCGACTTTCACATACAGCCGCTCGGTCTGGCGCAGCAATGTCACCGCCATGACCGGGTCGCCGTCGATCATCTCGATGGCCTCGCGAGCCTTCTTCACATAGGCCAACGCCGCCGTACGAACGTCGGCCAGCATAGCGCGCTGTTCCGTCGACGTTCCAACGGCTCTGTCGAGGACCTCCAACTGACCCGGCACACCATTCAGCAAGGCAGCCGTGGCGTCGATCGAGTCCTTGACGACTTTCTCCCCGACCCCGGCATTCTGCCAGGTGATGGAGCGGTAAAGGCCGCCATTGATGGCGATCAGAGTGCCGGCGAAATCATTGATCAGCTGCTTCCTGGCAAAACCTTCATGATAGAGCTGATCCAACGCGCTATCCTGGGCAGCCGTCATCTTCCAGACCAACCCGCCCAATGCGACCGCGGCGAGGACGATCAGAACCGGCGCCACCGCCAGTTTCTGTTTGATCCTGATTTGCTGGATAAAACCCGACATTCCAGTGCCCCCGCGCAGAAAAACGATCGCTGAATGAGTACCAAGGTCAACGCTTGTAGATACCGCAACCCAGAATTGTGTCATCGACCTTCTGAACATACAGGCTCTTGTCCGCCATTTTCTTGGTCACCGGATCGGTAAACTTGTAATCCACCCAACCGGTGCCTTTGGTTTTGGCGGTCTGGATAATCTCCAGGCCATATTGCTTGCCGTCGAAATCCGTCACATCCGTCACGGTCTTGCCAACCAATTTCGGGTTGTAGGGATGCGAGAGACGGATCCCGTCAAGTGAGTAGGCAATGATATAAAGATCCCGGTCAATGAACTGACCTTTCGGATTACTGAATTCCGCAAGAGCTTTCTCTTTGCCTTGCGCCTTCAGGAACGTAGCAGCCTTCTCGACCATGGCCTTGGCGTCATCCCGGGTGCCAAACTCTTCAGCGCGGGCACCTCCTAGGCTTCCGAACAACAGGATAACGGTCGATAGGATAAGAAAAGAGCGTCTTTTTATCATGGCAGCCCCCCTGATTGCCCCGTAAAGCCGTAACGCCGGCCACGGCGGGACAGACCGCAGACGCAGCGCAGTGATTTATAAATTTACCACTTCGGAGGCCGAAAGTACGCTCTCACATTACGACGTAATCATAGATGTCGTAGAGGGCACCTGCCCCCACCGCCGCGCGAATGCGGTAAACTCCGGGAATGGCAGCGGTCGGCTGAACAGAAAACCCTGCGCGAAGTCACAACCATGTTCCTTCAGGAACGCCAGTTGTTCTTCGGTTTCGACGCCTTCCGCCACCGTCGTCATGCCGAAGGCCGAGGCCATCTGCAGAATGGCGCGGACCGTCGCGGCATCGGCGGGGTCGCTGGTGATGTCGCAGACAAAGGACTTATCGATTTTGATGATGTCGATGGGCAACCGCTTGAGGTAGCTCAGCGACGAATAGCCGGTACCGAAGTCATCCATGGCGACGCGGCAGCCGCACTCCCGCATTTGCCGCAGAATCTCAAGATACTCGGTGTTGTCCGACAGTTTCAGGCTTTCGGTGATCTCAACGGTGATATTGCGTTCACGGGCAAGGTCGCTCGCGGCCAGCATTCGGATCAACTGTTCGATGTGATTGCGCGCCACGAACTGTGCCGCCGAAAGGTTGAAGGCCAGCGACATCCGGGTTGCGGACTCCGTGGTCCAGCGCTGCCAGTCCGCCAGCCCGGTTTCGAACACCCATTGGCTCAGCTTGCCGATCACCCCGTTCTGCTCGGCCACCGGGATGAAGACGTCGGGAGGGATGAACCCCTTTGTCGGATGCTGCCAGCGCAGCAGGGCTTCGGCCCCGACCAAGGCCATCGTATCGAGCTGAATTATCGGCTGGTAGTAGACATGCAGGCGTTCGTCGCTGACCGCGGTATTCAGTTCACTGTCAATCCAGTGGCGCTTGTTTGCCTCGTCCTGCATGCGGCTGGTGAAGAAACAAAAGGTGTCGCGGCCGTTCTTTTTCGCCTCATACATGGCGCTGTCGGCGTTTTTCAACATCGACTCGGGCGTATCGCCATCCAGTGGATAGACGGTGATGCCTATGCTGGTCGCCGTCTGCAGGGTGTGACCGGCCACCAGCAGGGGCTGGCGGACCTCGCTCAGAATCTTGGTGGCGATGGGCACGATGTCTTCGACGCTGTTGATTTCACCCAGCAACACGATGAACTCGTCGCCGCCCATCCGGCCCACCGAATCCGAATCGCGCAGCACGCCCTTGACGCGCGCCGCGATCTTGACCAGAAGCTCGTCGCCGGCGGCATGGCCAAGGGCGTCATTGACCAGCTTGAAGTGGTCGAGATCCATGAACATCACCGCGAACATGCGGCCCTGGCGGCGATTGAACGACATCAGCTGCTTCAGCCGGTCCATCGTCAGATTGCGGTTGGGCAGGCCGGTCAGGGTATCGAATGTCGCCTGGCGCTCGATGGTTTCCTGCGCCAATTTGGCATCGGTGATGTCGCTGAACACGGCGATATGGCGGACGATTTCGGCATTCTCGTCCTTCAACACATTGATCGACAGCCACTCGGTGTAGATATCGCCATTCTTGCGGCGATTGCGGATTTCACCCTGCCAGACACCGGTGGACAACAGGCTGTGCCACATATGCTGGAAGAATTCCTTGGGATGCAATCCCGAGTTCATCAGGCGAGGCGTCTGCCCGATGGCCTCCTCGGCCGTGTAGCCGGTAATGTCCGTAAAGGCCTTGTTGACCGAAATGATCCTGTTCTTGGCATCGGTAATGACCGTCGCTTCCGAGGCATGTTCGAAGACCGATGCCGACAATCTCAGCCGGTCCTCGGCGATCTTTCTTTCGGTGATGTCAATGATCGTCATCACCACCCCGTCGATCCCTTTGTGAGTGCTGTCGGTAAAGGGTGTCAGCCTGAGCAGGAAGGACTTACCGTCTTCGCGGCGGAACTCCAGTTCATCCAGCGTTCCTGTCCTGAGGACCTTGCCGATATGATCCAGCATATCGGGAGCATGAAAGTGAGCCGTCACCGTCGCAAGATTTGGCTTTGTATTTGCCGCAATATCAAAAAATTCCATGGCGATGCTATTATAGCGGGTGACAATAAGATTGCGATCTATGACCAGCAGTGCCTTATATAGGCTATTTAAAATATTAAAAAGATCGTTATTTGTCTCACTCAACTCCAGAGTTCTCGACCCAAGCTCATCATTGACCGTAATCAATTCCTCGTTCGAGGCCTGCAGTTCCTCGTTAGCGGTCTCCAGTTCTTCGTTCGAGGCCTGCAGCTCCTCATTCCCAGCCTGCGCTTCTTCGTTGAGCGACTGAAGTTCTTCGTTGGCTGTCTCCAACTCCTCAATCACCGACTGCAGGTTCTCGCGGTTAAGGACGATTTCCTGTTCGAGTTCGGCGATGTGACGGGTGGCGTCAAGAGTCGACTCTACGCCATCCACCAGCGGCACCCGCCGATCCTCGGCGTCTTCGAAGCAGACCAGCAACAGATCGGCTTCATCGGCCGACTGACCGACGGAATGCACCGCCATGCGGTAATATTTGGGTTTGCCGTTCTCGACCAGTTCCACCGGGCTCGATGTCGAACTCTGCTTGGTGCGGCCGACCCGATGGGCAAAGGCGCGCAATTCGGCGCGGAAAGCCGGCTTGATCAGGGTAAAGACGCTGAAGTCGGGCTTGCCGGTCTTGATGGTGAGGAAACTGCCGCAGTCCCCGAAAACCTCGAGAAGATCGCCGGCTCCGGTCATCAGCAGGCTGGGCGGGGTGTAAAGCTCGAACAGGCGATCCTGCCCGAGGACCGAGGCCGGCGTCGCCATGGCCTTGTCCGACAGCACTTCGCCTGCGCCGACACCCTGGACGGCGCGCAGGCGCGGAAAGCTTCCGACAATGGGGGAGGCGACCTGTCGCTTGAGGAAGATCTTGTGCTTGCGGTCTTTCTCGGCGAACAGGTTGCCGAGTTTGCCGACCGCCTCCGACTTGCCGAGAAAAAGGATGCCGTTGTTACGCAGCGAATAATGAAAGATCTTCAACACCCGCTCTTGCAGATCCGCTTTGAAATAGATCAGGAGATTGCGGCAACTGATCATGTCAAGGCGCACGAAGGGCGGATCCTGCACAAGGTCCTGGCGGGCGAACAGGGTCATGTCGCGCAGGCTCTGGTCGATCCTGTACATGCCGTCCTGGGTCGAGAAATAACGGGCGATCAGGGTACTGTCGAGTTCACTCAGCGCCGCTTCCGGATAGATGCCGGCCCGTGCCGTGGCCACCGAATCGCTGTTGATATCGGTGGCAAATAACTGGATGCGATACTTGTCCCGGTATTCGCCCAATTCCTCGGCGATGATGATGGCGACGGTATAGACCTCCTCGCCGGTGGCGCAGCCGGGAATCCAAACCCGGATCTCGTCACCGGGCTGCTTGGTCTTCAGCACTTCGCGCAGGATGCGGCGAACGGCGACGAACGAATCGGGATCGCGAAAGAACGAAGTCACGCAAATCAGGAAATTCGCCGCCAGCTCGTTGAGCTCCTTGCGGTTCCTGGCGATGTATTCACCATAGGCGTCAAGGCTGGGCACCTGCATCGCCGCCATCCGTCGCAGGATCTGCCGCGAGATGGTGGCATCCTTGTAATTCGAGAAATCCATGCCGGTATGGGTGGCAATCTGACGGATGATGCCGCGGATCGTCGATGGCGGGGTTTCATCCGGATCGTCGATGATGGACGCCCGCGGCCGCTGGACGATGGCGCTCAGTTGATGGGCGATTTCGTGAGGCGGCAACACCAGATCGGCGCCGCCGGCGCGGATGGCGGCGTTGGGCATGCTGTCATATTTGGCCGATTTCGGCTCCTGGGCGATGGTGATTCCGCCCGCCGCCTTGATCGCCTTGATGCCGCGCGCGCCGTCGGAACCGGTGCCGGAAAGGATGATGCCGATGGCATGGTCTTCCTGATCGTCGGCCAGGCTGACGAAAAACCGGTCCACTGACGGCTTGGGACCGACGGTATTGGTCGGCTTGCTGAGATGCAGCTTGCCGTTGGTCACCGTCACGTCGGAATTGGGGGGCGCCACGTAAATGGTGTCGGCTTTCGGCGGCAGGTTGTTGCTCGCCTCCTCGACATTCAGGGTGGTTTCCCTCGCCAGCAGTTCCACCATAAGGCTGCGGTGGTCGGGGGACATATGCTGCGCCACGATATAGGTCATATTGGCATGGGTCGGCAGGCCGGCGATGAAGGGCCGCAAGGCCTCCAGGCCACCCGCCGAAGCGCCGATGCCGACATAGTAAAGGGGCACTTCGGTAACCGCCTCCGGCTCCGCGTCGAGGACCTGCCTGCGGGCGGCGGGCTTCCTGAGCGGATTTTTCGCGGCCGCCACTTTCGCCGGATCGGCTGCTGTGGCGAGGGTCTTGGGGCCTTTGGTGGTCGTCATCTGCCGATGCTCCGAGGGCGATAAATGCCGCCGGCTCAGTGTGGCGGCAAGTTCAGCGCAGAAACTACGCGAAGATACGAAAAGATATAACCGGATGAATAGGCCAGAGCCTATTCAAATATTATACCTTAGATGTATTTTCCGGCAGGGTTACTCGGCAGGCAAAGTTCTTCTACGCCTGGTTTGCATCAATGATCGAGCGGCGGATGCCGCGGGTACGGCTGAACAATTCCTGCAGCTTGTCGCCTTCGCCCCAGCGGATGGCCCGCTGCAAGGCCGTCAGATCCTCATTGAAGCGCTGCAGGACATCCAGCACCGCCTCGCGGTTGTTGAGGAAAATGTCGCGCCACATCACCGGATCGGAGGCGGCGATACGGGTGAAATCGCGGAACCCCGAGGCGGAGAATTTGACCACTTCCTGCTGCAGCGAGGTCTCGAGGTCGGTGGCGGTGCCGACGATGGTATAGGCGATCAGATGCGGCAGGTGGGAGGTAATGGCCAGCACCCGGTCATGATGGCCGGCATCCATGATCTCTACCATGCTGCCGCCGGCTTCCCACAAGCCGACAACGCGTTGGATCGCCGTCTCGTCGGTGCCGGGCGGCGGCGTCAGAACGCACCAGCGGCCGTGAAACAGTTCGGCGAACCCGGCCGCCGGGCCGGAATGCTCGGTGCCGGCGATGGGATGGCCGGGGATGAAATGCACACCCTCCGGCAGCAGCGGCCCGATATCGCGGATCGCCGCCAGCTTCACCGAACCGACATCGGTGACGATGGCCCCTTTGCCGAGATGCGGCGCCATCGCCTCCGCCACCGAGGCATAGGCGCCCATCGGCACGGCAATGATCACCAGATCGGCCCCGGTCACGGCCTGGTCCATGGCGTCGGTCGCCAGATCGACGATGCCCAGTTCCACGGCCTGGCGCCGGTGGTCGGCATTGGCGTCCAGCGCCACCAGCAGACGGGCCAGCCCCTGGCCGCGCAGTACCCGCGCCAGCGAAGAGCCGATAAGGCCGATGCCGATGATGGCGACTTTTTCGAATACCGTTGCCATCATGCCCCCATGAAATCGCCGAGCGCGGCCGCCACGGCCCGCATTTCATCGCCACTGCCGATCGTTATGCGCAAATAATCCGGAAGCCCGTAAGCCGCCACGCCACGCACGATGATGCCGCGCCGGCGTAGAAAGGCATCGGCCTCGGCGGCGCTCCGCCCGCCTGTCGGCGGGAAGCGGACGAGGATGAAATTGGCGACGGCGGGAACCACCTCCAGCCCCAACCGGGTCAGTTCGTCGACCAGCCAGGGCCGCCAATAATCGTTATGGCGGCGCGACAGGTCGAGAAAACCGGCATCCTCGACCGCCGCCAACCCCGCCGCCTGGGCCGCCGAGGAGACATTGAACGGTCCGCGGATGCGGTTCAGCACCTCGGCCACCGCCGGCGGACAATAGGCCCAGCCGAGGCGCAGCCCGCCCATGGCGTAGATCTTGGAGAAAGTCCGCGTCATCACCACGTCGTCGCGCTGGTCCACCAGGTCGGCGCCGGCGCTGTAATCGTTGCGGCTGACATATTCGGCATAGGCGGCGTCGATGACCAGCAACACGCCGTCCGGCAGGCCCTCGCGCAGGCGCCGCATTTCCTCGGCCGGCAGATAGGTCCCGGTGGGATTGTTGGGATTGGCGATGAAGACGGCGCGGGTCCGCGGCGTCACCTTGGCCAGCAGGCTGTCCACCGAGGTGGTCAGCTCGGTCTCGGCGGCGGCCACCGGCGTCGCCCCCACCGCCTTGGCGGCGATGGGATAGATCAGGAAACCGTGCTCGCTGTACAGCACCTCGTCGCCGCTGCCGACATAGGCATGCACCAGCAACTGCAGCAGGTCATCCGAGCCGCAGCCGCAAACGACGCGTTCGGCGTCCAGTCCCCAGGCGGCGGCCAGGGCCT
>DUZF01000073.1 GCA_013349665.1 Rhodospirillaceae bacterium
CATGGCGACAACGGCCAGGGCAAGGATCTGGTACCGCGCCTGGCCGGCCAGCATGCCGGCTATCTGTTCCGCCAGATCAAGGACTTCAAGACCGAGGTGCGGCCGATCACCGGTCCCAAGGATCCGATGCATGAGAACGCCCTCAATGTCACCGATGAGGAAGCCATCGAGATTGCCGAATATCTGTCGGCGCTTGGTCCGGCCGCCGCCGGCGGGGACCGCGGCGAGCTGAGTTGCGGCTGCCCGCAGTAACCCGGTGCCGGTCCTTCTTTTCCTTCTGCTCCTGGTGGCCGGCCCGGCTTTCGCCAATCCGGTAACGTATGTTTGCGAGTATCGGGATGGCGGCGCGAAGCCTCTCCAGATAAGTTTCATTTGGGACGCCAAAGCGGGACTGTTCGATGGTCACCGCTTTGGTGATGTCTGGCAGGACGGCGCCGGCCGCGTCACCTTGCGCAAGACCGATATCAGCATCGTCGAAGACATTGAAACGCCGGGGAAAGATGGCCGCCCGGTAAAGACAACCGTCAGCATCGACGACTATGGCTATTTTCTTAAAACCGAAGACGGCAAGGTCACCGCCAAAGGCGACTGCAAGCGGGCGGCGGATCAAAATTGGCAATGAAGGCGCCGAACCTGAGAGACCGGTGGCGGAAGACCCGGGCCGGCGGCAAACCCTGGCCGGCCAGCAGGGCGTCGATCTGGCTGATCCGATGGTAAGCGGGACGGTAGCCGGCGCGGTAGGCAAGGCGGCTGTAGAGGCGATGGATCAATTGCTGCGGTGACGGGCGAACTTCCGACAGGCTGTGCAGCCACAGGCCGTCGGCGCCAAGCGCCAGCACCCGGGCGATCTCGTCCGGGGCCAGCCAGTCAAGCAAACCCAGGGAAATCACCAGAGCGTCGCCGGTGGCCGGCACCGCGTCGACCGGAGCCTCGGAAAAGGTGATCTGCGGCGACGGGACATGGCGGCGGGCTTCGGCGACGGCCACCGGCGACAGGTCGTAGCCGTGATAGGAAATGGCGCCGGCGGCGATCAGGCGTTCGGCCAGACGGCCGCTGCCGCAGCCCAGTTCGACCACCCGGCGGCCGGGCAGATACGGGGCCAGCAGGGCCAGGGCCAGGTCCTGACGGGCGCGCAGCGACGATGACGCGACATTTTGCGGGCCGTCATAGCGCGATGCCTCCCAGGCGAGGATGCGGCCATTCCAGAAGTCGCGTGGTTCGACCGCCTGGGCGAAGACATAAGCCTTCATGACGGCGAAATTGACCAGGAAGCAGGTCAGGTCGGTGATCAGCTTGGCCGGGTAGGCGGGCAGCGAGCCCTGTGTCAGCAGGCTGAACAGCCCCGCCGACAGCAGATAGGAAAACCCGTAGAGCAGCAGGAAGCGGCGGCCGTTGCGGCTGAGGCCGAGGGTGTTGCCGCCCGAGAAGGTCCAGTGCCGGTTGGCGGCGAAGGAGACCAGACCGCCGATGATCCGCGCCGTCATCAGGCTGGCCAGATGGCCGGCGCCCAGCGCCGAGACCAGGAGGCTGAAGGCCAGCCAGTCGGAGGCCGCCGACAGGGCGGCCACCGAACCGTATTGGCCGAAGCGGATCACCGACCTCATCGACGCATCAGCCCCTGGATGAGTATCGCCGCCTCTGCCGCGCCGTCGGTGAAGGCCGGCAGCGCCCGATAGGCGTCCCGCAGGCTGTCGATGCGGGCCAACGCGCCGGCCATGGCGTCTTCAAGTTCGGCCTCGGCAGCCTCGAAGCCGACGCCGAGATGACGGACGATGCGGGCATTGATCCATTGCTCGGCATGGCGCGGTACCGGGATCACCACCACCGGCTTGCGCAGCATCAGCGCTTCGGAGACGGCGCTGCAGCCGCCGTTGACCACCAGCAGGTCGGCGCGACGCATCAGCGAGCGGCTGTCCCGCAGCTTGCCGTGATAGACCACCCCGGGGCTGTCGGTGCCGCGGCGGCCGATGATGTCGATCTGCAGGCCGGGATGGGTATGGCGCAGGGAGACCGGCGTGCCGAAGGCCGATCCCGACAACATGATCACCACCCGCTTAGGGGTGCCGCGAGGGGCGGCATCGCCGACAAAACCGTCGCGGACGATGGGGCCGACGGCGTGTTGATTGCCGGTCTGACGGCGGTCGGTCGGGTCGAGGCGGGGGCTGATCACCAGATCGGGCCGCCAGCGATGAAACAGATAGTCCGCCAGTTCGACGGCAAGGAATTGCGGCAGTACCCCCGGCGGCCGGTCAGCGAAGGCGGCCATGGCGCGGACCACCATGTCGGCATTGTTGACGGCGCAGAGCGGCAGCCCGGCGCGGCGCACCGGGCCGAGGGCGTAAACCGAGTCAGAGACCACGACCCGCGGCCGGAAGCTGCGGATCACCTCGCCCACGGCGCGTTCGGCGGCGGCCAGGGTGGCCCGCATGGCGGCGAGTTGTCCCAGCGTGGCGGCGATGCTGATGCGGCCCTGGCTGGCACCGTAGCGGAGCGAGGGAATGGCGGTCAGCGACCGCAGTCCGGGCTGGTCCTCGAAGAACCACAGGCCGTTGTCCGAGGTGGCGACGGCGATGTCGGCGCCGGCCGTCCGCAGCCTGTCGATGATCGCCTGGCAGCGGGTGGCATTGCCAAGTCCCAAACCGTTGACCAGGAACAGGATGCGGCTCATCGCCGGACCATCCGGCAGGCGGCGGCGAAGGGGAAGACGGTTCGCCAGGCTTCTACCGCCAGTCCGGCCGGCGCGGCCAGGCCATCGAGGTCGCGGCGGCTGAACAGACCGACGGTGATGCCGTGGCGCCGGTGAAAGCGCCGGTAAAGACGGCCGGCCCAGTTGTCCCGGGGCAGCAGGGCGACCAGGCGGCCACCCTCGGCCAGATGGTTGCCGGCATTGGCCAGAGCGGCCGCCGGGGCGGGGGAGAATTCCAGGGCGCCGGCCAGGATAACCAGATCGAAGCGGCGCTCCAGGCGGACGGTGGCCAGATCGCCGACCCTGGCGGCGATCCGCGGGTCATCCAAAGCCGCGATCATTTCCGGCGACAAATCCACCGCAGTCACCGCCTCCGCCCCCCGGTCCGCCAGACGACGGGCGTAGAAGCCGCTGCCGCAGCCGAGATCAAGCGCCGTGCGGCCGGCGACCGGGCCGGTGAGGGAAAACAGCCGGGCTTCTTCCCGCCGGCGCTGCCAGGCCCACAGACCGCGTCCGCAGTCGGCCTGATAGGTGGCGGCGCGGCCGGCGAAATGGCGCCTAACGTTTTGCACGGGGACAACCGTCGGGCAGGGGACCGGCATCGGCGGTTCTGACGGCGCCCGGCAGCGAAACACCGTCCAGCGGCATTTCCACGGCGCGCCCCTTGCGCTCGTCGAAGGCGGTCAGCCACAGCCGGTAGCGGCCGTCGGGCAAGGCGAAGTCCGGCGATCGCCAGGGCGCCAGGGTTCCCGCCTGCGGCGAGCCGACGGTGAGCCGGGCCAGCGGCTGCACCACCACGCCCGGGCCGTCGCCGGCCAGGCACAGCACCGGCGCCGACAGAGCGCGGAACGGCAGGCCGGTGTAGCCGCGCAAGCCGCGGCCGACCAGCACCGCCCGGTAGCGTCCCGCTCCGGCCGTCTCGATGGAGACGCCAATCTCGCCCTCGCCGCCCGCCGGGATATAGGCATTGGGGAAGGTCTTGAGACAGTTTCCGTCCTCGGTGGTGTAGGGGAAATACAGGAAATGCGCGCTTTCCAGGGGCGGCGTAGCGTCGAAGCGCGGGGTGATGCCGCGCATGGCGGCGCTCAGCTGCGGCCGCGGATCGCCGGTGACGGCGGCGCGCGGCAGGATGGCCAGGCAGTCGTCGCGATCGGCGGCGGTCGCCGCCGCCGGCGTGGTGCGGTAGATCGACGCCAGATGATCGGCGATGCCGCCCTGTACCAGCAGCAAGCTGCCGCGCGGTGTGCGCTGGAACAGGGCGGCATGGTCTTCGAAGGCCTGGTGGCCGGCATAGAAGGACGGCTTCAGGGTGGCGGCGATTTCCTGCTGGGCCAGGGCCGATTCGGGCGAAAAGGCCACCGGAGACAGGCCGGACACGGCCAAAGCCAGCGGGCGCGCCGCCAGCAGCAGCAGCACCGCCGCCGTCGCCGCGCGGGCGGCGATGCCGCGGCCGGCGGTCCAGCGATACAGGCGGTCGGCGGCCAAACCGACCGCCACCGCCGCCGCCGGCACCACCGCCACCATATGGCGCAGATTGACGAAGGTGACCATGCTGATGCCCAGATAAACGGTGACGGCGACGGCGAAGACGCCGTCCGCCGGCAGCCGCCGCTGCCGCCAGCCGGTCCAGACGGCCGAGACCAGGGCAGCGGCGCCGAGACCGACCGCCAGCAGGTCGCCGCCGTCGAGGGCCAGGCCCCACGGTCCCGGCGAGCGCATCGCCGTCCCGGTGCCGCCGAACACCTCATAGACCAGGGTCAGCTTCTGCATCCAGTCGAAGGCCAGCGAGCCATAGGTGGCGACCGCCTCGCCCGGCAGGGCGGCGGCAGCGGCCAGCAGTCGAAAGGCATCGGCCGACAGGGTCGGCAGATAGGGCAGGACAAAGCCGGTCAGCGCCGCCAGGCCATGGCGCCAGGTCAGCCGCGGCCTGGCCAGCAGGGCGGCCAGCAGCAATCCGGCCGCCAGCGTCGAGATCTGCAGATGGATCTGCAGGCCGAAGGCCAGGGATGCCGCCGCCAGGGCGAGCGGCAGGGGGGCGCCGGTGGTCAGGAAGCGAAACACCGATAGCGACAGGACGGCGGCGAAGAACGGCAGATAGCCGGGGTTCCAGATGCCGAGCGCCTGCCACAGCAGGCCCGAGCCGGCGAAGGCGGCGGCGGTGACGGCGCCGGCCAGCGGCGAGACGTCGCGGCCGACCACCAGGCCGAGGACGGCGCTGGCGCCGGCGAACAGCGCCAGCACCAGGATATTGGCCGACAGATAGCCGGGGGCGACCGCCTGGCCGGCGGCCAGCAGCAGATAGAAGGCCCCGCCGGGGGTCCGCAGGCCGCCATTGGTCTCCGGTCCCAGGATTGGCCATTGATTGGCGATCTCCAGGGCGCGCCAGAGGTCGCGGTCGCCCCAGACCGTCAGCTCGGTATCGGCGACCCCGAGGAATTTTACGATATGGACAAGCATCGCCGCCGCGACGAACAGCAGCACAACAATCCGTTCGGTCCTTCTGGTCATTCGACACCATAGTCATATGGGCGGTGCCATTCAAATGGATGATCAGTGTCCGCGCCAAGGTTGCAAAGTGTCGCGCGATATTAATTTCCAGGGAAATCCTTGTGATATTTGTGCAACATGTGGCGGACCAGAGTAACTGGTATCATTCATTTTTGCATAGCTGGTCCTACCAGATGTCGCGTCACTCGGTCATAAGCTCGATGATCGATCGGCCTGTCGGGAGACCGGCGCGATCTCTGTATTGTGAACCTGAACTCTGCATTGTCAGACGGGGGGAGTTAAAGATGATCCTCAGAAACCTGGTGATCGGACTGTTGTCCGGCTTCGCCATCATGTTGCTCAGCAACTCCGGCCAGGCGGCGGAAGCCTCGGACGGGGTGACGGTGTGCCTCAAATGTCACGACCGGGCGCCGATTGACGCCACGGCCATTTTCAAGACCCCCCACGGCGTCAAGGGCGATAGCCGCTCGCCGATGGGTCAGGGAGGCTGCACCTCCTGCCATGGCGACAGCCAGGCCCACTACCAGAGCACGCCGGCCCAGGGCCAGAAGCGCGTCGCTCCGACGGTGGTGTTCAAAGGCCCGGCCACCTCTTCGCCGGAGGCCCGCAACAAGATGTGTCTGGAATGCCATGAAAATGGCCTGAGGATGGACTGGGCCGGCAGCCAGCATGAAAGCAACCAGGTTGCCTGCAACAACTGCCATACCGTCCATGTGCAGAAGGATCCGGTGCTGGTCAAGTCGACCCAGCCGGAGAAGTGCTACACCTGTCACGCCGCCCGTCGTGCCGACAGCTTCAAGTTCTCCCATCACCCGATCAACGAAGGCAAGGTGGTCTGCGCCGATTGCCACAACCCCCATGGCACCGGTGGCGAGAAGCTGTTGAAAGAGGTCAATGTCAACGAGACCTGCTATCTCTGCCATGCCGAGAAGCGCGGTCCGTTCCTGTGGGAACATGAAGCGGTTCGCGACAGCTGCCTCAACTGCCACACACCGCATGGATCGAACGAAGCGCGTCTGTTGAAGACCCATCTGCCGTTCGTCTGCACCAACTGCCACAGCGATGACACCCACAAGGGTGGGTCGTGGAACGCCAACATGCTGCCCGGAAACGCAACCACGTTGCCGGCGGTAGGAACAGCGACCGGCGCCGTGGCCAACAACACCGGTGCGGTGATTTCGGCACTGAGCCCACGTCTGCTCGATCGCGGCTGCGTGAACTGCCATTCGCAGATTCACGGCTCCAACAGCCCGGCCGGCAACTACTTCAACCGCTAAGGCGACCACGACAGGATATAGAGGTGTAATATGACTATCAGATACACTCTCCGGGCCGCCCTGCTGGCAAGCACCTGCATGCTTCCGCTGGCCGTTGCCCAAGCTGACGACTTTGATGTCGGCAGCGCCGCCCCGGCCCAGAAGGCCGCTCCCTCCCTCGACAACTCCGTCGAGGCGGGCAGCCTTTACACCAGCAAGCGGTCCTTCAAGTTCGGCCAGTATTCCGGCGACACCAAGAACGGCGGTACCGGCATCGGCGATTTCCTGGTCCGCGGCCGCGACGCCTGGGACTCGGGAACCACCACCTACTGGGAACTGACCGGTGACAATCTCGGCCTCAACTCCCGCAGCGCCAGCTTCAAATATGGCGAACAGGGCAAGTGGTCGGCCAAGATCTGGTACGACGGGGTGCCTTATTGGCAGTCCAATTCGTTCCACACGGTGTTCGACACCACCGGCAAGGGCACCCTGGCCGGCGGCCTGACCCGGGGCGGCACCGTCGCTCCGGTGACGCCGCTCAACTATCCGACCTGCCCGGCCGGCACCACGTCGACGGTCTCGCAGATCTGCTCGGTGGCGCAGGCCACTCCGGCCAATGCCGCCAATGAGGCGAACTGGCCGTCCATCGCCGGGCAGTTGTCGGTGCAGGACGTCAAGACCCAGCGCGACCGGGTCGGCGGCGATTTCAATTACATTTGGGGTAATTGGAGCGTCAACGGCAACCTGACCCACGAGCACAAGGAAGGCACCAAGGAGAATTCCATGGTGTTCGCCTCGACCTCGGTGTCCTATCCGAACATCGCTTCGACCGCGGTGAAAATGGCCAATGGCAGCTACAATTATTTCCCCGGCGGCCTGACCACCAGCATGATGTACTTCCCCGAACCGGTTAATTACGACAATGACCGGTATCAGGCGAAGGCGGCCTACACCACCAAAAAGCTGCAGGCCAGCGTCACCTACACCTTCACCAAGTTCACCGACAACAACAACAACTTCGCCGCCCAGGATCCCTTCCAGACCATCCAGTGGGGCGGTGGGGCGCCGGCCAATTCCGGTGCCGGTTCGGCGGGCGCTCTGTACGCCGCCGGCTTGTCGGGGGCGGGCATCGTGTCGCCGTTGTGGAACTCCATCTCGGGTGGGGCCGCCCTGGCCGCCGGCCAGGTGGCGCCATCCTATATCCCGCTGACGGCCGCCTATTCGCTGCCGCCCAGCACCTCGTCGCATCAGGTCAAGGCCCAGGCCGCCTATAATATGGATTGGAACACCCGCGTCGCCGGGACCTTCCAGTATGGCGTCAACTATCAGGACGACGCCTTCAATCCGGTGTCCAATACCGCGGCCATCCAGAGCCTTCCGGCCTCCTGGGGTTCGGCGGCGACTTTGGGCAACAGCCTGGCCGGCATTGCCGAGAACTGGTTCGGCAATCTGACGGTCACCTCGCGGCCGATGCCGAAGCTTAACGTCAAGGCGGCTGTGACCATCGACGACCGGGATAATCTGACGCCATCACGGCAATATGCCAATGTGGTGACCGACGGTACCCTGACCGACGGCGGTGCGGTGGCGCAGAATCTGCCCTACCGTTTCCTCAAGGAAAAGGCGGTGCTGGAAGCCGGCTACATGATCCTGCCGGAAACCAAGATCACCGTTTCCGACACCTACAGCATCAAGGACAGCAAGTATCTGTCCGTCAGCCGCAACACGGAAAACGCGGCGACGGCGCGGGTCAACAGCACCCTGCTGACCGATGTGACGGGGTCCTTGGGCTATACCTACTCCAACCGGACCGCCCGGTTGCAGAACTGCACCTGGATCAGCGCCACCACCTGCGGCTATGTTGCTCCGTGGCAGGCTCTCAGCGGCGGTCTGCAGAACGGCCATCCCGATCCGTCCGGCTTCGTTCCTTACTCGCAGTCGGCGCGTAATCGTCATGAGATCAAGGAAAGCATCGACTGGGCGGCCCGTCCGGGTCTGGATCTCGAGCTGACCGGCAGTGTTGCCGCGGATTACTACCCCAGCAACACCTATGGCGTGAAGAACAGCACCCAGTGGGAGATCAACCCCAATATCTCCTACGCACCGAACGCCAAGGCCAACTACAACCTGTTCTACTCCTATACGGAGATGTATCAGGGCGCGGCCTTCAATCAGCCGGGCAATCCGGTGTTCACCACCAAGACGACCGATACGTCGCATACGGTGGGCGCATCGGCCAACTGGAAGCCGATGGACAAGTTGAAGATCTCCGCGGTCTACAACTTCTCCTATGGTGACACGGCGATCCTGACCCAGGACATGAACAACGGGATCGTGCTCAATCCGGCCAACAACTGCGCGGCGACGCCGCTCAGCTGTTCCAACAACCTGACCTTCGACAACATGACCCCGCTGCCGGACACCAAGAACACGTTGAACAGCTTCCGCCTCAGCGGCGAGTACCAGTTCAACGACGCGATGTCGGTGTGGACGGGGTATACCTTCCAGAAGCTGAATTCCAGCGACTGGACCTACTCGCAGGCCGCTGTTTCGCCGCTCTACTACAACTTCGTGCTGAACGGCGACAACAACCCCAGCTACACGGTGCATACCGTTGGGGCGGCGCTCCGCGTCAAGTGGTAAACCTCGTCTGAGGTTGGATACAGGAACGCCGGCCCTTTGGGCCGGCGTTTTTGTTTGTTTTCACCACGAAGGCACGAAGAAAAAGTTATTAGACCCCTGGAGGCTCAGTGGCACCGGCCTCCGCGCCGGTGTTTCGGCAAAGCCAAAAGCCGACTGTTTCCGCCGCTTTGCGGCGGAGTCCGGCAGGGACGCCGGACCCACTGAAAATCTTGAGACACGAAGGCACGAAGAAAAAGTTATTAGACCCCTGGAGGCTCAGTGGCACCGGCCTCCGCGCCGGTGTTTCGGCAAAGCCGAAAGGCGACTGTTTCCGCCGCTTTGCGGCGGAGTCCGGCAGGGACGCCGGACCCACTGAAAGTCTTGAGACACGAAGGCACGAAGAAAAAGTTATTAGACCCCTGGAGGCTCAGTGGCACCGGCGTCCCTGCCGGTGTTTTGGCGAAGCCAAAAACCAAAAGTTTCCGCCGCTTCGCGCCAAAGACCGGCAGGGACGCCGGTCCCACTGAATTAACGCGGCACGAAGAAGATTATTATCTCTTCGTGCCTTCGCGCCTTCGTGGTGAAAATAATAAACAGCCGAAGCGGAACTAGTTCTGCGGCTGGACGACCGAGACGAAATACACCGTGTCGAAGGTGCGGTTCAGCGTCTTGCTGAAGAACTTGTTCATCACCATGCCGTCCGGCCAGCGGATGGTCTGGCCGGTCTTCAACTCGATGGCGGGCGCCGCCAGCCAGATTTCGCCACCGATCTGCTGGGCGCGGATATAGACATAAGGACTGGCGGCGATGGTCTCCTGGACGACGCCGCTATTGGTCATCTCGGCCGCCGGCGGGGCCGGCTGCGCCTGGCCGGTATTGGGATGTCCCGGCGGCAGCTTGCCGTTGGGCATCGGCCCGGTGGGCATCTGCGCCATGACGGCGGCGGGAATCAGAGCAAGGGTCAGCACAAAAACCGGAAGTCGCATCGCAAATTCCCCTGTGAGGCGGTAGATGAGTCGGACGATCAGCCGGCCGAGCGCCAGCCGTTCATCACCTGGGCGAGACCGGCGACACCGGCTCGGATCTGCTGTTCGTCGAGCGAGGAGTAGCCGAGGATCACCGCCTCGTCGGCGAAAGGCGGACGCCGCCCGTCGGTCAGATCGTCGTTGCAGACGGTGTATACGCCGATGCCCTGGCTATGCGCCAGGGTCTTTACGATCTGTGCCCTGGGCTGTCCGATGTCGAGGAACCAGGTGACATGGGTGCCGGCGTCGGTGCCGCCGAGGCGGACTTCGCCGAAATGCAGGCGGAAGGCCGACAGCAGGCAGTCGCGGCGGTCGAGATAGGTTTTGCGGACGCGGCGAAGATGGCGGTCATACTCGCCCGAGGCGATGAATTCGGCCAGCACCATCTGTTCCAGCCAGGGATTGCCGTTGTCGAGCAGTGCCTTCTGGGCGTTGGCCGGGCCCGCCAGTTCCGGCGGCACCACCAGATAGCCGACCCGCAAACCGGCGCCGATGCTGCGTGAAAAGGTTCCGGCGAACAACACCAGGCCGTAAGGGTCGAGACTCTTCAGGGACGGCGGCCCCATGCCGCGATAGCGAAAGTCGCCGTTGCAGTCGTCCTCGATGATATAGGCGCCGGCCTTGCGGGCCCATTGGATCAGTTTTTCACGCCGTTCCACCGGCAAGGTGCCGCCGAGCGGCGTCTGGTGGCAGGGGGTGACATGGGCCAGCACCGCCGGACCGTCCGGCAGGCGGTCGACCATCAACCCCTGCTCGTCCACCGGCACCCGGCACAGCCTGGCGCCCAGGCTGTCGAACAGGCAGGAGGCGCCATCGTCGCCCGGCCATTCGACCACCACCGGGTCGCCGCGGTTGAGGAACATGCGGCTGGCGACGTTATAGGCCTGCTGGCGCCCGGCGACGACGATCACCTGTTCCTGGTCGACGACGATGCCGCGATGGACGGCCAGCCATTCGGCGATCGCCGAGCGCAGCGGCTCGATGCCGGCGGTGGGTGGCGGCTGGCTGATGTCGCGGCCGCAATTTTCCAGGACCTGATGGGTGATGCGCTGCCAGATGCGCAGGGGGAAGATGCTCTGATCGGGGCCATGCCAGAAATCGATGGCCGGCTTGCTGTTGAAGGACGCCGGCGGCGGCGGCATGCAGATGGCCGGTGGGCGCAGCGTCGCCTGCGGCAGAAACTCGCAGTCGCGGCTGGGCGGCGGCACGGCAATCGGCGGCTGGTCGGGCAGGTTGGTGCAGACATAGGTGCCGACCGCCGGGCGGGTTTCCAGATACCCTTCGGAAATCAGCCGCTCATAGGCCAGCAGGACGGTGGTGCGGGAAATGCCCAGCTGTTCGGCGAGGAAGCGCGTGGCGATCAGGCGGGTATTGCCCTTCAACCGTCCGGACAGTATCAACCCGCGCAGTTGCTCATAGAGCTGGTTCTGCAGGGGGACGTCCAAAGCGCGGTCAAGTTCAATGGGAAGGTGCATCGCCTGCGATCTGATCCAGCTGAACCGGTTCCCTTCTTATATATTAAGTCTATAGCCATTCCAAAGAATGGCCATGACTTTGGTATTAATCGCACAATCGGCCATGCCTTGACAACCGATTTGGCAATCAAGGATTATTTTCAGTAAATACTGGGTGTAAATCCAACTATTTTTGCGAGTGCAAATGGCGGTGGGCACCGCCGGCCGATTACTTTGCCTTGACCGAGGAGGCGGTCTTCTGGAACAGGCTGAGTTCGGGCAATGGATTGAAGTTCTTGAGGTCGGGCGAAGGTTTGCCGAACAGATAGCCCTGGACGTAGTTGCAGCCGCAATCGCGGCAGAAGTTGAGGGTGTCGGGGGTGTCGACCATCTCGGCGATGGTTTCCACCGACATCCGCCGGCACAGTTCGGTCAGGGCCGACAGGAAGGCCCGTCCCTTGGCCGCCTTTTGCGCGTTTTTGACCGCCGAGCCGTCGAGCTTGACCACATCGACATCGAGCACCGACAGGTATTGGAACGACGCCGCGCCGGCGCCGAAGTCGTCAAGGCAGACGTGATAGCCGCGCTTGCGCAGGTTCTGGATGAAGTTGTTGGCGGCGTCGAGATCGCTCATGCGGGAGCTTTCGGTGATCTCGAACATCAGCTTGCCCTGGGTCCAGGAATTCTCCTTCAGCATTTTCATCAAGGCGTCGACATAGGACGGCTTGCCGATGGAAAAGCCCGAGACATTGACCGCGGCCCGGTATTTGTCGTTGTTGCGGGGAAATTTGGCCAGCCACTCGACGACTTTCTTGGCCATGGCGAGGTCGAATTCGTGGATCAGGCCGGTTTCCTCGGCGAAGGTAATGGTCTTGAACGGCGATTCTCCGGGCTTGGCGTCGAAACGGCACAAGGCCTCGTAATGATGGATCTCACCGGTCTGGATCTGCACGATGGGCTGCAGGGCGACATAGAATTCAGACAGCGCCACCACCGATTTGAAGGCGTTCACCTCCTGCACCGCCTCGCCGACCAGGGCCGACATGTTGGTGGTGAGGTCCTTGATATTCATGCTCTCGTCTGAATCGCGGAATTTGTTCAGGGTATAGAGCAGGCCCTTGGCCAGGTCCTCTTCGCTGATCTCGGTGCCGTCCATGGTCATGGTGGCGGTTTCGACATCGACGCCCTGGCCGGTGGGATCGACCTTCTTGGTCATCACCTCGATCTGCTTGATCATGTCGTCGACATTGGTGCCGGCGGCATGCAGGATCGAGTACTGCCCGTCGCCGACCTTGGCGGCGGAATCGCCGCCTACCGAATTGGCTTTCAGCAATTCGCCGACCTGGCGGCTGAGGACGTCGTTGGACTTGCTGTCGAGACGGTCCTGCAACTCCTTGATGGCCGGGATCGACACCAGGGTGACTTCGGCGTTCTCGCCGGCCGACTGGATCTTCTTCAGGCGATCAGCGGCCAGTTCGGCAAAACTGCCGCCGTCGAAAAGCCCGCCGTTTTCCGCACGGCCGACGGTCAGCGCCGCCGCCTTGGCCTCGGGACTGGCCAGGCGCAGGCCGATATAGAGCTTGCCTTTGACCGCATCCAGGCAATAGGCGGACATCGACATCCACAGCAGATTGCCGTCGGGGCCGACCACGCGGATCACCTTTTCGTTGATGCGTCCCGCCGTCTGCAGAATCTTTTTCAGTTCCTGGCCGACCATCGGAATATCGGCGGGGGCGATGATGTCGCGGAACGACGACCCCAGCAGGTCGTCCTTGGGCCGGCCGAAAAACGCCTTGGTCGCCCCTTCGACGAAAGCAACGTTCAAATGCTGGTCGACCTCGAACACCAGGTCGGCCCAACAGAACGACAACTTCGCAAAAAGGTCGCGTTCTGTCTTATAGTCCCGCTGTTGTAAGGCGCTTTCGGTCAACAATTCTATCCCTTTTGAGCAGCGACAGGATGGCATCCTCCTCGCGCCGAGGCAATCGGCGAGCGCGCCGACGAGGATTTTTTTCAGCCGCCCGGCCGCATTCGTCTGACATCTTCGGCCGGCGGCAGGTATTTTCCGCCATCCCGGTAGCTGCTGTCGATCATGATGCCGGCGCCGTCCTCGACGGCGGTCTTGCCGACCCAGGTGCCGAGCGTCGACTGATGGTCGATGCCGCGGAAGGTCACCGG
>DUZF01000074.1 GCA_013349665.1 Rhodospirillaceae bacterium
ATCGCCGTGCGCCGTTGCGAGGCGATGATCAAGGCCTCCAAGGACCTCGAGATCTTTTCCGGGCGCCCCGACGCGCCGATGACCATGTCGATGGGCGTTGCCGTCCACGAGCCTGACGAGACGGAATCGCTGAACGATCTGTTGTCGCGCGCCGATTCCGCCATGTATGCGGTCAAGCGCGGCGGCAAAGGAAGTTTCCGATTGGCCAAGCCGGCGAATGCGGCGCAAGATGAGGGGGCATGAAAGGCATTATTGCGACGCTTCGGGCGGTGTTTCGGGGCAAGGCTGAGATCCGGCCGGCTGAACCCTTGCCTGCGCCCGACAGCGATAGCCTGACCTATGAGCAGGCCCGCGAACTGGCCCGCCACGAGGATCCCGAAGTGCGCCGTCAATTGGCCCGGCGGCGCGATGTCCGTCCGGAGATCCTGTTCTTTCTTGCCGAAGATCCCGAGGCCGAGGTTCGCCGCGAAATCGCCGCCAACCTGTCGACCCCGGCGCATGCCGATCTGCGCCTGGCGGCGGACGCTGATGCCTCGGTGCGCAGCGACCTGGCACAGAAGATCGCCCGCCTGGCGCCGGGGTTGTCGGCCGACGAACGTGACCGCCTGCGGCAGATGACCTATGACGCCCTGCTGCTGCTGGCCCGCGACCAGATCACCAGGGTGCGCCAGATCCTTGCCGAGGCCTTGAAGGATGTGGCGCAGGCGCCGCCCGAACTGGTCCGCCGGCTGGCCCATGACAGCGAATTGTCGGTGGCCTCGCCGATCCTGCAATTCTCGCCGGTGCTGACCGACGAGGACCTGTTGGAAATCATCCAGAGCCCGCCGGTGGCCGGGGCCTTGTCGGCGATCTCGCGGCGCACCCAGGTGGCCGGTGAAGTCGCCGACGCCATCGCCAATTCCGACGACATCGATGCCATTGCCGTGCTGCTGGCCAATCCCAGTGCCCAGATCCGCGAGGAAACGCTTGATCTGCTGCTGGACCGGGCGCCGGAGCGCGAGCCCTGGCATGGGCCGATGGTGCGCCGGCCGCATCTGTCGGCCCGCGCCGCCACCCGGCTGGCCCGTTTCGTCGCCGACAACCTGTTGCAGGTCCTCGATGGCCGCGACGATTTCGACCTCGCCACCAAGCAGGCGGTGGCCGCCGTGGTCCGCCGGCGGGTGGAGGATTCGGGCTCGGAGATGGCCGATTTCCGCCGTGGAGAGGCAAAGCCGCCGGCCGTTCCGGAAGGCGAGACGCCGTGGCAGCAGGCCGAGCGCCTGCATCGTTCCGGCGGCCTCAACGACAGGGCCTTCGGCGAGGCGCTGATCGCCGGCAATCTGGTTCTGGTGGTGAACGGGCTGGCGGTGGCCGCCGGGGTGCCGCTGGAGGTGGTGCAGAAGATCGTCTCGACGCAGAGCGCCAAGGGAATGACCGCGCTGGCCTGGCAGGCCGGGCTCAACCCGAAGACCTCGGTGGCGCTGCAGACACAGTTGGCGAGAATTGCCCCCGCCGATGTCCTGAAGCCGCGTCCGGGAACGCAGGTGTTCCCCATCGGGCCTTCGGAAATGACCTGGCAGCTGGACTTCTTCGCCAGCATGGCCGGCGGCTCGAAGCACGCCGCCGCCGATCAGGCCTCTAGGGATCCCGCCTGATCAAGGTACCGGCGCCATGCGGGGTGAACAGCTCCAGCAGCAGGGCATGCGGGACCCGCCCGTCGAGGATGACAGCGGCGTTGGCGCCCATGTCGACCGCCTCCAGACAGGTTTCGACCTTGGGGATCATGCCGCCGCTGATGGTGCCGTCGGCGATCAGCCGGCGCGCCTGGCCGGCGGTCATGTCGGGGATCAGATTGCCCTGTTTGTCGAGCACGCCGGCGACGTCGGTGAGGAACAGCAGCCGCGACGCCTTGACCGCGGCGGCGATGGCGCCGGCGGCGGTATCGGCGTTGATATTGTAGGTTTCTCCCGAGGCGCCGACCCCGGTGGGGGCGATCACCGGGATGATGTCGGACTGGCGGAAGGTTTCCAGGATATGGGGGTTGATTTCGGCCGGTTCGCCGACAAAACCGAGGTCGAGGATCTTTTCGATGTTGGAATCGGGATCCTGCACCGTGCGGCGCAACCGCCGGGCGCGGATCAGTTGGCCGTCCTTGCCGGAAATGCCGATGGCGAAACCGCCGGCCTGGTTGATGGCGGTGACGATTTGCTTGTTGATCGACCCGGCCAGCACCATTTCGACGATCTCCACCGTCGCCTGGTCGGTGACCCTGAGCCCGTCGATGAATTCGCTTTTGATCTTCAGGCGGTCCAGCATGCCGCCGATCTGCGGGCCGCCGCCATGCACCACCAGGGGATTGATGCCGACCTGGCGCAGCAGGACGATGTCGCGGGCGAACAACAGGGCCAAACTTTCGTCGCCCATGGCATGGCCGCCGTATTTGATGACGAAGGTCTCGCCGGCATGCTGGCGGAAATAGGGCAGCGCCTCCGACAGTGTGCGGGCTTTTTCAAGCCATGTGGCGCGTTCGTCGTCACGGTTGGGGTCGGTGGTCATCGAACGGTCTCCGGTCCGGGGTCGGCGAAAGCGGCCAAGGCGGTACGCAGCTCGGGGATGCCGAGGCCGTTTTCGGAACTGGTGGTGATGATATCGGGATGGGCGGCCGGGCGCTTGGCGATTTCCTCGGTCATCAGCGTCCTGACGGCGGCCAGGGCACCGGCTTTGACCTTGTCGGCCTTGGTCAGTACCAGCTGATAAGGCACGGCGGCCCTGTCCAGCATGGTCATCACCTCGCGGTCATTGTCCTTGATGCCGTGGCGGCTGTCCACCAGCAGGCAGGTCCGGCGCAACACCACCCGCCCCCTGAGATAGGTGTCGACCAGTTCCTGCCACTGCTGCACCTGTTGTTTCGGCGCCTCGGCGAAGCCATGGCCCGGCAGATCGACCAGCATCAGGCGGTGGTCGAGGTCGAAAAAGTTGATCTGCTGGGTCCGCCCGGGCGTGTTGGAGGTTCGGGCAAGCCCGTTCCGCCCGGTCAGGGCATTGATCAGGCTCGACTTCCCGACGTTGGAGCGGCCGGAGAAAGCGACTTCGGGCAGATGCGCGTCCGGCAGTTGTTCGATCTGGGCGACGCCGGTGACGAAGCGGCATTCCCGGGCGAACAGCAGGCGGGCGAGCTCTATGATTTCGTCTGGCGTTTCAGGATCAGCCATTGCTGCAATATCGACAAGGTGTTGCTCCAGGCCCAGTAGATGACCAGACCAGCCGGAAAACTCGCCAGCATGAAGGTGAAGATGATCGGCAGGAAGGTGAACATCTTGGCCTGCACCGGATCGGCCGGCTGCGGGTTCATCTTCTGCTGCAGGAACATGGTGACGCCCATGATCAGCGGCCAGACGCCGATATGCATGAAATCAAAAGGCGGATTCCAGGCGATCAGCCCGAACAGATTGAACAGCGTGGTGGGGTCGGGGGCGGAAAGATCCTTGATCCAGCCGTAGAAAGGCGCGTGGCGCATCTCGATGGTGACGTAAAGCACCTTGTAAAGCGCGAAGAACACCGGGATCTGCACGACGATCGGCAGGCAGCCGGACACCGGATTGGCCCCTTCGCGCTTGTAGAGCGCCATCAGTTCCTGATTGAGCCGGGCCTTGTCGTCGCCGAATTTCTGCTGCAACTCCTGCACCTTCGGCTGCAGCTTCTTCATCTTGCTCATCGCCTTGTAGGATTTGTTGGCGATGGGGAAGAATGCCCCCTTGATGACCACGGTGAAGATCAGGATGGCGATGCCGAAATTCGCCACCTGGGAATGGATGTAGCGCAGGAAGTAAAAGAACGGCTTGGTCAGGAAGTAGAACCAGCCGAAATCGATGGCCAGATCGAACCGTGGGATATTCAGGGCCTCGCCATAGGCATCCAGTTTGGCCAGTTCCTTGGCGCCGGCGAAGAAATGGCTGGTGTTTTCCACCGTCTTGCCCGGTTCGACGGTGGCGGCCTGGCCCAGCCAGTCGGTCTGGTAGCGGTCGACACCATCGACGGAATGCCAGCTCATGCGGGACTGCAGCGGCATCGTCGCGTCGGGCGCCAGAGCCGTCAGCCAGTATTTATCGGTGAACCCGATCCAGCCGCCGGTGCTGTGCTGCTCGATGACATGCTCTTTTTCCCGCAGCTCTTTGTATTTGGCCTCTTTCAACGTGCCGTCGAGGACTCCCAGGGCACCTTCATGCAGGATGTAGATGTCCTGGGTCTTCGGCGTTCCCCAGCGGGCGATCAGGCCATAGGGCAACAGCGTGACCGCCGTCGGGCCGGTATTCTCCACGCTCTGGCTGACGGTGAACATGTATTCGTCGTCCACCTGGTAGCGGCGAACGAAGCGCAGGCCCTGGCCGTTGTTCCAGGTCAGCGTCACCGGCTTGTCGGGGGTCAGCCGGTCGCCGTCCGCTGTCCACAGGGTGCCGGCACCCGGCACCAGCGGCTTGGAGTCGCCCTGCACCCAGCCGAATTCGGCGTAATAGGCGCCGGGGCCGGCATCCGGCGACAGCAGGGTGATCTCCGGGCTGGCGGGGTCGGGCGTGTCGTGAAAACGCACCAGAGTGAGGTCGTCGATGCGGGCGCCGACGAGGGAAATCGAGCCATGCAGGTTGGCGGTGACGATGCGGATCCGCGGCTGGCTGGCTGGATCGACCGGTTTGCTTTCCTTTGGCGCCATCGCCTGGGTCGGCGAGGGGGCGCCGGTGGGAGCGGAGGCGCTGGATTGCGGGGCCGGGACGGCGGGGGAGGCGGCGGTCTGCTGATTGGCCGTCGGTGCCGGCGGATGCGCCGGGAACAGCATTTGCCAGCCCAGCAGGATGACCACCGAGAAGACGATGGCGAGAAGGATGTTGCGCTCTTCGCTCATGATATTCTTTCTTTTGTCTGCGGCTCGGGCACCGGGTCAACGCCGGCGCCACCCCAGGGGTGACAGCGCAGCAGCCGTTTCGCGGTCAGCGCCAGGCCCCCCGGCGCGCCGTGTTTTTCCAGAGCCTCCATCCCATAGGCCGAGCAGCTGGGCAGGAAGCGGCATTGATGGGCCGGCAGGATCGGCGACACCAGCAGCTGATAGCCGCGGATCAGGCTGCGCAGGCCTATGGTGAGCGGACTCATGAAACCTCTCGATTGCGTTCCCGCAGGGCACCGACCCGTTTTAACGCCGTTTGCAGATCCTGCAACAACAGAGCGAAGGGACGTTTCAGAGTGTCCTGGCGGGCGATCAGCACCAGGTCGAAGCCGGCCGCGGCGTCGGCGGGCAGAACCTGTTGCGCCGCCGCCCGCAGTCGTCGCCGCGCGCGGTTGCGCGCCACGGCATTGCCGACCTTGCGGCTGGAGGTGAAGCCGACGCGGGGAGACTGCGTCAGATAGGCCTCGGGCGTTGGCGCGGCCTGGAGAACCAGACCGGGCGCGGCCCATTTCACGCGCCGGGCGGCAACGCGCAGGAAGTCGGCCCGCCGTTTCAGATGCGGAAGCGCTCCCGGCGGCATGGCCGGCGACGGCGGCGTCGGTTCAGGCGGACAGGCGCTTGCGGCCTTTGGCGCGACGCTCGGACAACACGCGGCGACCGCCGACTGTGGCCATGCGGGCGCGAAAGCCGTGACGCCGGGCGCGAATGATCTTACTTGGTTGAAAGGTGCGCTTCACGGGACGAACTCCGAAGGCCTTGCGAAAACGAACCACGCTGTATAAGGACTTGCCGGGGCGAAGTCAATCTCTACGCAGGTAAAGTTACCGATGTCCTGGAATCCCGAGCAATATCTGAAATTCGCCGGTCCGCGGCTGCGTCCGGCGCTCGATCTGCTGAACCGGGTGGAGGCTGGCGAGCCGCGGCTGATCTGCGATCTCGGCTGCGGTGCCGGCAATGTCACCCGGTTGCTGGCCGAGCGGTGGCCGTCGGCCCGGCTGATCGGCGTCGACTCCTCGCCCGAGATGCTGGAGCGGGCGAAAGCCGTCCTGCCGTCGGCCCAATGGGTGGTCGCCGATCTCGGCAGCTGGCAGCCGCCGGCGCCGGTCGATGTGATCTTTTCCAACGCCGCCCTGCATTGGCTGGATGATCATCGCAGCCTGTTCCGGCGCCTGCTGGGCTTACTGGCCCCGGGCGGCGTCCTGGCGGTGCAGATGCCGCGCAATTTTCAGGCGCCGTCGCATCTGTGCATGCATGAGGCCGCCGTCGCCGGGCCCTGGGCCGACCGTCTGCGGGCGCATCTGCGCCCGAGCCCGGTCGGCGATCCGGCCTTCTATTGGGATCTGCTGGCCGAAACCAGGCCGGATATCTGGGAGATCGAATACCAGCATGCGCTGGAGGGCGAGGACGCGGTGGTGCAATGGACCTTGGGCACGGCGCTGAAGCCGCTGCTGGACGCCCTGGACGAGCCATGGCGCAGCGGTTTCCTCGACGAGTACCGGCGGCGGATCGCCGCCGCCTATCCGCGCCGCGCCGACGGGGTGACGCTGTTTGCCTTCCGCCGGCTGTTCATCGTCAGTCGAGCTGCAGCAGCAGCGCCTTGAGATAGGCGCTTTCCGGCAGAAAGGGATGCACCGGATGATCGGCGGCGGCCCCGGCGGAGCGCAGGATGCGCCCGCCGCGACCGGCCACCGACAGGCCGTGCCGGACCTCTTCGGCGAAGGCCGGGGCATCGAGATGATGCGAGCATGAGGCGACCAGCAGGAACCCTCCGGGTTCCACCAGGGCGGCGGCCAGCCGGGTCATCTTGCGATACCCCTTGGCCCCGGCGGCCAGATCCTTGCGCGATTTGACGAAAGCCGGCGGATCGGCGATGACGACGCCGAACTGCCGGCGCGCCGCCGCCAAACGCTCCATTTCGGCGAAGACCTCGGCGCGAACTGTCTCGATGGTGACATCATTGAGCGCCGCGGCGCGGTCGGCCAGCGCCAGCGAGGCTTCCGAGCGGTCGACGGCCACCACCTGGGCGGCGCCGGCCCGCGCCGCCAGGATGGCGAAGCCGCCGGCATAAGTATAGAAGTCGGCGACGCTGCGCCCGACGGCCAGGGCGGCCACCGCCTGGCGGTTGTCCCGCTGGTCGAAGAACCAGCCGGTCTTCTGACCGCCGGCCAGATCGGCGAGGAACCGGGCGCCGTTTTCCTCAAGTTCGACAGGCTCGGAAAGTTCGCCTTTGGCGATCCGGTCATAGAAGTCGAGGCCTTCGAGTTTGCGCACCGCGCTGTCGTTCTTGAGGACCACGGTCGCCGGAGCCAGCACCTCGTCGATGGCGTCGAGGATCATTGGCAGCATCAGTTCCATGCCGGCGGTATTGGCCTGCACCACCACCACCTCGCCATAGCGGTCGATGATCAGGCCCGGCAACCCGTCGGCTTCGGCGTGGACCAGACGATAGAACGGCCGGCCGAACAGCCGATCGCGCAGCGCCAGACAGCGGCGCAGCCGATGGACGATGAAGGCCTGGTCGACGACGGCGTCGGGGTCGGTCGACAAAAGTCTCAGCGCGATCAGCGAATGCGGATTGAAATGGCCGACGCCGAGCCGCTCGCCGCCGGCGTCGACGACCGTTGCCAGGCTGCCCGGCACCAGCTCCTTGGCGGCGGCGTCCATCGCCACCTCGTTGGAATAGACCCAGGGATGGCCGCTTCTAAACCGTCGGGAGCGGCCGGGGAGGAGGTGAATGGATGGATTTGCCATGGCCGGCAGTGTAGCGATGGTGTCGGCCGACGCAAGAGCCGGCAATACCCATAAAATTTGTGGAAGAAAAGGCGGTGATTTGATCCAGATCAATGGCCGCGGTTGCGGGAAGGGGCATAGTGCCGGCTGAGGCATCGGTACCGATAACGGCGGGTCATCTCGCCGCACCATTCGGTCGGTTACCGGGGAAGGGGGACTTCCTCTCGCAAATTGAAGGAATTTCGGGGTCTCCCGCGCCCCGAATGTGTTTGGTCGAAACAGGAGTTCGGCATGACCCAAGCGACGATGGCGTCCGGCGCTGCGGCGGCGACGCCCTATAACGACGATGTTATCCGGAAGTTCGTCCTGGCGGCGACGTTCTGGGGGATCGTCGGTTTTCTGGTAGGCGACTTCATCGCCTGGCAGCTGGCCTTTCCGGCCTTGAACCTGGATCTGCAGTGGACCTCGTTCGGCCGCGTGCGGCCGGTCCACACCTCGGCGGTCATCTTCGCCTTCGGCGGCAATGTCCTGTTCGGCACCTCGCTGTTCATCGTCCAGCGGACCTGCCGCGCCTCGCTGTGGGGCGGTTCGGCGCTGGGCAATTTCATTTTCTGGGGCTGGCAGGCGACTATCGTCGTCGCCGCTCTCGGCTATGTCATGGGGATCACCCAGGGCAAGGAATACTCGGAGCCGGAATGGTACGGCGATCTGATGATCACCGTGGTCTGGGTCGCCTATCTGCTGGCCTTCGTCGGCACGCTGTACAAACGCAAGGAACCCCATATCTACGTTGCCAACTGGTTCTTCCTGGCGATGATCATCACCATCGCCATGCTGCATCTGGGCAACAATCTGGCCATTCCGATCGCGATTTTCGGCGGCACCTGGTGGAAGTCCTACGAGGTTTACTCCGGCGTCCAGGACGCCATGACCCAGTGGTGGTACGGCCATAACGCGGTCGGCTTCTTCCTCACCGCCGGGTTCCTCGGCATCATGTATTATTTCGTGCCCAAGCGGGCAGAGCGGCCGGTTTATTCCTACCGCCTGTCGATCGTGCATTTCTGGGCGCTGATCTTCCTGTACATCTGGGCCGGTCCGCATCACCTGCATTACACCGCCCTGCCCGATTGGGCGCAGACTCTGGGCATGACCTTCTCGGTGATGCTGTGGATGCCGTCCTGGGGCGGCATGATCAACGGCCTGATGACCCTCTCGGGGGCTTGGGACAAGTTGCGCACCGATCCGGTGATGCGCTTCCTGGTGACCTCGGTGGCCTTCTACGGCATGTCGACCTTCGAAGGGCCGATGATGTCGATCAAGGCGGTGAATTCGCTGTCGCACTACACCGACTGGGGTATCGGCCATGTCCATTCCGGCAGTCTGGGCTGGGTGGCCTTCGTCAGCTTCGGGGCTCTCTATTACCTCGTGCCGGTGCTGTGGAAGCGCAAACAGCTCTATTCCATGCGCCTGGTCAGCTACCATTTCTGGATCGCCACCGTCGGCATCGTTCTCTACATCACCGCGATGTGGATCTCCGGCATCATGCAGGGCCTGATGTGGCGTGCCTATGACAGTCTTGGTTTCCTGCAGTACTCCTTCGTCGAGACCGTGGCGGCCATGCACCCCTATTACGTCATCCGCGCCATCGGCGGCGTGCTGTTCGTCGCCGGGGGGCTGATCATGGCCTACAACTTCTACCGTACCATCAAGGGCGACGTCAGGACCGAGGTCCCCTACGAGGCGCCCGTCGCCGCCGCGGCCCGCTAAGGAGAACGACCCATGTCTTTCCTGAAGCATCACGCCAAGTTCGAAACCAATGTCCTGCTCCTGATGGTGGGAATCCTGGTCACGGTGATCATCGGCGGTATCGTCGAGATCGTGCCGCTGTTCACCATCCAGGAGACCATCGAAAACGTGCAGGGCATCCGCCCCTATTCGCCGCTCGAGCAGGCCGGCCGCGACATCTATGTGCGGGAGGGCTGCTATGTCTGCCATAGCCAGATGATCCGCCCCTTCCGTGACGAGGTGGAACGCTACGGCCATTACAGCCTGGCGGCCGAATCCATGTACGACCATCCGTTCCAGTGGGGCTCCAAGCGTATCGGCCCGGATCTGGCGCGGGTCGGCGGCAAGTACAGCAATGACTGGCATGTCCGCCATCTCGCCAATCCGCGCGACGTGGTCCCGGAATCCATCATGCCGGGATACGGCTTCATGCATCGGGCGCTGGCCTATGACGATGTCGAGGCCCGCATGAAGGTGCTGCGGCTCGTCGGCGTCCCCTATACCGAGGACGACATCGCCAACGCCAAGGCCGATCTGGCGGCCCAGGCCGGCGACGCCAATACCGAGGCGCTGCTGCAACGTTATCCGAAAGCCAGTATCGGCAAGAAGGATCGCACCACCGACCAGGTTACCGAGATGGACGCGCTGGTGGCCTATCTCCAGGTGCTGGGGACGATGGTCGACTTCTCGACCATGAAACCCGAAGCAATCCGCTGAGGGCCATGGCCGTGTTGAACCATATCGTCGAAATCCTGAGGTCCTTCTGGGGACTGTGGGCGATGACATTCTTCATCGGGATCGTGCTGTGGGCCTACTGGCCGAAGAACAAGGCCAAGCTTGAGGCCCACGGCATGATCGCGTTGCGCGATGACGAGAATTAAGGAGCGCTGACAGATGGCGACCAAAGCTGAGAAAGACTCCGTCTCCGGCCAGTACACCACCGGCCATGAATGGGACGGCATCAAGGAACTCAATACGCCTTTGCCCAGATGGTGGGTGTGGATGTTTTTCATCTGCATTATCTGGGCGATAGGCTATTGCGTCGTCTATCCGTCGGTTCCCGGGATTTCCGGCTATTGGGCCGGCACCAAGGGGTACCATTCCCGCTCCGAGGTGGCCGAGGAACTGGAAAAGGCCAAGGCGGCGAAATCGGTGTATCTGTCCAAGCTGAAGGACGCGTCGCTGGACGACATCGTCAAGGACAAGGATCTGCTTAATTTCGCCCTCGCCGGCGGCAGATCGGTGTTCAACGAGAACTGCGCCGCCTGTCACGGCGTCGGCGGCGTCGGCGCCTTCGGCTTCCCCAATCTGGCCGACGACCAGTGGCTGTGGGGCGGCAGCCTTGACGACATTCGCACCACTATCACCTATGGCGTGCGCAACCAGAACCCCAATTCGCGGCAAAGCGAGATGCCGGCCTTCGGCGGCGGCGATGCGTTGAATGACGCGCAGCTGAACGATATCGCCGAATATGTCCTCAGCCTGTCGAAGCATTCCTCGGATGCCGCCGCCGCCGGTCGCGGCCAGGCCATCTTCGCCGGCAATGGCTGCACCGCCTGCCACGGCGAAGCCGGCGAAGGCAATCCGGCGGTCGGTGCCCCGGCCCTGGCCACCGGCATCTGGCTCTACAAGACCAAAGACCAGAAGGCGCAGATCATCCAGCAGGTCAAGGCGCCGAAAATGGGTGTCATGCCGTCCTGGGCCGATCGCGGTCTGGACGATGCCACCATCAAGGCCCTGGCCGTTTACGTCCACTCCCTGGGCGGCGGCAAATAGCGGGACACTAGCCGGGCGTTGCAATGCTCATTTGCAACGCCCGGCGCTTTCGGAAATCGGTTCCGTCGTCTATAGTCGGCTGTTGACGCCGTCCGAGCGATTGATCACCCGATTTTCCGTCAAGTTCTCAGGCCAGACATGTCCATGCAGACACCCGTGACGAGCCCCGCCGAAACAACGGGCGGCGCGCTCTATGCCGAAACCCGCAAGGCCTATCCGCGATTTCTCAATAAAGGTTTGTACCGCCGCCTGAAATGGCTGGCGCTGATCGTTTCCCTCGGCGTCTACTGGATCGTTCCCTGGCTGCGCTGGGATCGTGGGCCGGGCGCGCCCGACCAGGCCATTCTGATCGACATGCCCGGGCGACGGGCCTATTTCCTGTTCATCGAGATCTGGCCGCAGGAAGTCTATTACCTGACCGGCATATTGATTATCGCCGCCCTGTCGCTGTTCTTCATATCCGCCCTGCTGGGCCGGGTATGGTGCGGATTTGCCTGCTGGCAGACGGTTTTCACCGATCTCATGGTGTGGATCGAAAGGCTGTTCGAAGGCGAGCGGGCCCAGCGCATACTGCGCGACCGGGCGCCATGGTCGGTCGACAAACTGTGGCGCAAGGCGGCCAAACAGGTCTGCTGGATCATCGTCTCGGTACTGGCCGGATATGGCTTCGTCGGCTATTTCGACGACGTCCACAGCCTGACCCGCGACCTGCTGGCCGGTCAGGCCAGTTTCACCGAACTGGCGGCCATGGCGGTGGTCGGCGGTTGCTGCTATCTGCTGGCGGGGTTCGCGCGGGAAGACGTCTGCATTTATATGTGCCCCTATTCGCGGTTCCAGAGCGCGATGTTCGACGAGCATTCGATGATCGTCAGCTACGAAGCCTGGCGCGGCGAACCGCGCGGCCATGTCAAAGGGTCCGGTCGCGGCAAGGTGGCCGCCGACAGCTTTGCCGGGCGCGGCCATTGCGTCGATTGTCGCCTGTGTGTCCAGGTCTGTCCCACCGGCATCGACATCCGCGACGGCAGTCAGCTGGCCTGTATCGGTTGCGCCTTATGCGTCGACGCCTGCAATTCGGTGATGGACCGGGTCGGCCTGCCGCGCGGATTGATCAGCTATGACTCGGTCTATAACCAGCAGGCCCGTTCCAAAGGCGATATGACCACGCGGACAAAGATCGCCCGGCCGCGGGTGTTCCTCTATCTGGGCGTCATCGGTCTGGTGGCGGTGGTCATGCTTTACGCCCTGGCCACCCGCAAGACCTATGACGTCAATGTCTTGCATGAACGGTCGCCGGTTTTCGTCGAAATCTCGGGGGACCGCATCCGCAACGGCTATACCTTGAAGATCCTCAACATGGTCCGCGAAGAAGGTCATTTCAGGCTGGCCGTCGAGCCGCTGGCCGGGGCGGGTATTACCGTCATCGGCGGCGAGGGCGAGCAAATGCAGAGCGTGGACCTGACCGTGGCCGGCGATTCGGTCGGAACCTTCCGCCTGTTCGTCACCGCCCCGCGCGCCAGTATCGGCGGCCGCAAGAGTGACCTGGTGTTTACCGTAACCAACCGCGATACCGGCAAGGTCGTGCGTCGCGAAAACCTGTTTGCGGGGCCCGAATCATGACCTCTCCGACAACCGCGCCGTCGCGCCGCCGCGGCTGGTGGTACCCTTATATTTATGTCGCCGGCTTCCTCGTCGTGCTGGCGGTCAATCTGGTGATGATGCGCTCGGCCATCGTCACCTTCAGCGGCGTCGAGACCGAGCAGGCCTATCAGAAGGGTATCGAGTACAACCGCGTTCTGGAGGCCGCCGCGGCGCAAAAAAAACTGGGCTGGACGGTTACCGCCGACATTCATGCCGACAGCGCGACGGCGGTGGTGATCGATGTCAGCTTCCGCGACCGGGACGACAGGCCCATCGATGGGTTGACGGTGGACGCCGGGTTCATTCGTCCGACGGCGTCCGGGCATGACAGCCATCAGGCGCTGGCCGCGGCCGGCAATGGGCGCTATCAGGCGGCGGTCAGCCTGCCTTTGGCGGGTCAGTGGGATATGCGTCTGGTGGCGCACCGGGGCGAACAAACCTATCAGCTGACCAAGCGGATCCGCGTCCCCTGATGTTATCCTGCGTTCATTGCGGATCCGCCGTCGCCGCTGAGGCCGCGAGCGACGGACCGGTGTTCTGCTGCCAGGGATGCCGCGGCGCCTATGGTCTGCTCCGCGGCCTGGGTCTCGACCAGTATTACCGGCGCCGCAGTATCGATCCGTCGCAGCCGCCGCTGAAGCCCGACGACATGGCCGGGGTGGTGGACTATCAGGCCCATGTCGTCACCGGCGAGGACGGCCATCCGGTGCTGT
>DUZF01000075.1 GCA_013349665.1 Rhodospirillaceae bacterium
GCGGGCTGATTTCCTGGCGCCGGGTGAACGGGCGGCGGTGCCCGAGCCGGTGGCGGTGGTGACCGCCCATCCTGCCCATGGACTCGACTGGCTGCTGGACCTCTGGCGGGACGGCATCCATCCCCAGGTGCCGGCGGCGCGGCTACGGGTGGTGTCCTCGGTCCTCGACAAGGCGCGGGACGGCGCCGAACTGGCGGAGGCCCTGCGGCCTGTTCTGGACAAAGCCCTGGCGACGCCGGGGGTGGAAATCCTGCCGCCGGCCAATGATGCCGGCATGGCGGGACTCTATCTCGGCGCCCGCAGTCATCTCTATCCCGGCCATGCCGACGACATGGCCTGCTGGACGCTGCGCGAAAGCCAGGCCTGCGGCTTGCCGGCGGTGGCCCGGCCGTTGGGGGCGGTGCGCGAATGCCTGGTCGACGGCGGCGGCGGCCAGGTGGCGCCGGATGACGAGGCTTTTGTCAATCTGGCGGTGCGTCAGCTGACCGATGACGATCTGTTCTGGAGCATGAGCAACGAGGCCCGGCTGTCGGCCGGCGACTATTCCTGGGACGACGCGGCCGGACGGTTCGTCGTCTTATCCGGGCGGGAGTGAGGCGGAAGATGAGCGACAGTTTCGATCTGCTGCTGAAAGGTGGCCAGGTGGTTACCCCGGGCGGCATCCTTGCCGCCGATATCGGCCTGCGCGACGGGCGGATCGCCGCCATCGGCGCCTTGGGCGACACGGTGGCTGAAATCTTCGATGCCGGCGGCCTGACCGTTCTGCCGGGGGTCATCGACAGCCAGGTGCATCTGCGCGAGCCGGGCCTCGAATACAAGGAGGACCTGGCCACCGGCACCGCCGCGGCGGCTCTGGGCGGCGTCACCGCCGTCTGCGAGATGCCCAACACCAAACCGTCGACCACCAGCGAGGCGGCGCTGGCCGACAAGCTGGACCGCGCCAGGGGCCGGGCCTGGGTCGATCACGCCTTTTTCATCGGCGCCTCGGCCGACAATGCCGACGATCTCGGCCGCCTGGAACGGCTTCCCGGCTGTGCCGGGGTCAAGCTGTTCATGGGCAGTTCCACCGGCACGCTGCTGGTCGACGACGAGGCGGTGCTGGCCCGGGTGCTGGCCAATGGACGGCGCCGCGTCGCCGTCCACGCCGAGGACGAGACCCGGTTGAGGGAGCGCCGCGCCATGGTCGACGGCGGTGCCCCGGTGGCCATGCATCCGGTGTGGCGCGACGAGGAGACGGCCTTGCTGGCCACCCGCCGGTTGCTGCGCCTGGCCCGTACCGCCGGGCGGCGGGTGCATGTCCTGCATGTGACGACGGCGCAGGAAATGGCCTTGCTGGCCAATCACAAGGATCTGGCGACGGTCGAGGTGACCCCCCAGCATCTGACTCTGGCGGCGCCCGAGTGTTATGAGCGGCTGGGCAGCCTGGCCCAGATGAACCCGCCGATCCGCGGCGAGGAGCATCGCCAGGCCCTGTGGCGGGCGGTGGAACAGGGGGTGGTCGATGTCCTCGGCTCCGACCATGCGCCCCATACCCTGGAGGAGAAAGCCAAGCCGTATCCGGAAAGCCCGTCGGGCATGACCGGGGTGCAGACCATGGTGCCGCTGCTGCTCGATCATGTGGCGGCCGGCCGCCTCAGTCTGCAGCGGTTCGTCGACCTGACCAGCGCCGGACCCGCCCGCACCTATGGCATCGCCGGCAAAGGCCGGATCGCCGTCGGCTATGACGCCGATTTCACGGTGGTCGACCTGAAGGCCCGGCGCCGCATCAGCAATCTGTGGATCACCAGCAAATGCGGCTGGACCCCGTATGACGGCATGCAGGTCACCGGCTGGCCGCTGGCCACCATCATCGGCGGTCGCGTGGTCATGCGCGAAGACAGCCTGCTGGGCGAGCCCGGCGGCAAGCCGCTGGTGTTTTTTTCCGCCTAACAATAAATTGTCCCTCGCTGGGCGCTGCTTCCGGCAGCTTGGCCGCCGCCTCAATGGCGGTCCTGGCGCGTTGAGCGCCCGCGCGACGCCGGCTACGCCGGCATTTCTATAGATTGTGCGCGGAGCGCACAGTCGCGCGATAGCCTAGGTGGCCGGAGGCAGCGCCCGGCGAGGGCTATCTTAATGTATCGCCTCGGAATAGGAGGCGTAGATCCATCCCGGCGGACGCACCAGATCGAGATGCGCCACCGTCACCGAATGCAGCGTGCCCTCGATGTGATGGGTCCAGAAATCGAGGAACCTGTGTAATTCGGGAAATTTCGGCGCGATATCGTAATCCTGCCAGACGAAGCTTTGCAGCAGATGCGGATGGTCGGGCAAATGATAAAGGATCTCGGCGGTGGTCAGCCGATAGTCTTTCAATTGGCGTTCAATGTCACGCATGGCAACCTCCTTGGCCTTTCTAGCCGGTACAGCCTCAAAGGATGTCAAGCAAACGGCGTGCCTAAATTCATCCGCAGATGGCGCGCAGCGATGCCCATTCGCCGTCGGTCAAAGCGGGCCTGGTGAAAGGCGGAGTCGGGCCGGAGTCGGCGCGTTTGTCGGGGAGGGGGTGATTGCTGAGAAAATCCGGCGGGGCGCCGCCGATTTTTTCCTTCTGCGCCATCCGTCGGAAAAAATTGCCCATCGGTTGGGCAGGAATTGCCGCCTGTTCAAGCAACCGCCGTCCCATCGCCTCGGCCTCTGCTTCCGCCTGGCGGGTGAACGGCAAGTCGGGCAGAGGGTTCGCGGCGCTTTCGGCGGAGGCGCCGGGGCGGTCGCCTGCCAGCAGGAGGTAAAGGCCGACCCCGGCATGGCGCAGGACCTGTTCGGTCGGATGGCGGGCCGCGCTATGCGCCAGCAGATGGGCTACGGCTCCCGCCAGTTCGTCGGCGCCGGCCGCCTCCAGGATCAGGCCGGACAGCAGGATGATCTGGCCGCCGGGTAGGATGAAGGCGTTGAGACGGTCGGATTTCACCACCTGCAGCGTCACCGGAAAGCCGAGCGCCGAGGTTTCGCTGAAACGCCGCGCCAAGCCGGCGAGGGCGGCGTCTCCGGCCGCGGTGCGGCAGGCACCGCCATAGCCGGCCACCAGGCGCGCCGCCATACGCTCGCCGAGGGCCTGTTCCCATGAGTTGGGCAGCGCATTGGCGAGTGGCCGCGCCACCAGCAGAAAACCCTCGTAACAGAGCGCCAGGGCAAGACCCAGGGCGGCCAGTCCAAGGCCCGCCTGGCCGAGGCGGCGCCAGGGGAAACGGGGTCCGGCCAGTTTGGGCAGCATCCGGCGAAGGTGGGCAACCTGCGCCGCGTCCTCAACCGACAGTCTGTCGCCGGCGTCGTTGCGGCTGCCAAGCCTCAGGCTTTTAGCCCGGCCGCCCTCGGGGCCGACGGCGACAATGTCGTCATAGGCCCACAGCGCCAGCATCAGGCCGTCCCGCCGGTCGCGGATCTCCAGCCCGTTGGCGATGGCGCGCAGATCGACGCTGACCCGTTCGCCGGTCCGGCCGTTGTCGAAAAACACCTGCTCCGACAACAATTCCCCCTTCCTTCTTGTGCGACAGGTCTCGCACAATATAGTTCATCGATCAATTCCGGAGGGACTGCCATGAGTGACGATCGATTTTCCGCCCTGCTGCTGGAGGAAAAGGACGGCAAGGTGACGGCTGCCGTGCAAAGCCTGTCCGCTGACCGGTTGCCGGCCGGAGACGTTACCGTGCGGGTCGCCGCCTCCACCCTCAACTACAAGGACGGAATGATCCTCAAGGGGCTTGGCCGCCTCGTGCGGGCCTATCCGCATGTTCCCGGCATCGATTTCGCCGGCGTGGTCGAACATTCGGACTGTGCCGAATTCAAGCCCGGGGATCAGGTGGTGCTGACCGGTTGGCGGGTCGGCGAGGTCCATTGGGGCGGCTATTCGCAGAAGGCCCGCGTCAAAGGCGATTGGCTGGTCAAGTTGCCGGCCGGGCTGACTGCGGAGCGGGCGATGGCCATCGGCACCGCCGGTTTCACCGCCATGCTGGCGGTGCAGAGCCTCGAGGCGCACGGCTTGACGCCGGATCGCGCCGGCGAGGTGCTGGTGACCGGTGCCGCCGGCGGGGTCGGCAGTGTCGCCGTGGCGGTTCTGGCTCATTTAGGGTACCGAGTGGCCGCCTCCACCGGCCGGCCGGCCGAGCATGACTATCTGCGTGGCCTGGGGGCCGCCGAAATCGTCGAGCGCGGCGAACTGGCCCAGGCCCCCGGCCGGCCCCTGCTGGCCGAGCGCTGGGCGGGCTGCGTCGACGCGGTGGGCGGCACGACCCTGGCCTCGGTGCTGGCCGGCATGCGTTACGGCGGCGCTGTCGCCGCCTGTGGTCTGGCCGGTGGGGCGGAACTGGCGACGACGGTGGTGCCGTTCCTGCTGCGCGGCGTCAACCTGCTGGGCATCGATTCGGTGATGTGTCCGAAGCCGGCACGCCTCACCGCCTGGGCCCGACTGGCCAGGGACCTGCCGATGGACAAACTGGACGCCATGACCACCCGCGTGGCGCTGAAGGATCTGCCGCCCTATGCCGACAGGATCCTCGCCGGCCAGGTGCGCGGCCGTCTGGTGGTGGATGTCAACGCGGTGTAGCGCTCACGCTCCCCACCAGTAGACCCAGACGAACAGGAAGATCCATACCACGTCGACGAAATGCCAGTACCAGGCGGCGGCTTCGAAGCCGACATGCTGTTCGGCGGTGAAGTCGCCCTTCAAGGCCCTGATCAGGTTGACGGCCAGGAAGCAGGCGCCGACGAAGACGTGGAAGCCGTGGAAGCCGGTGGCCATGTAGAACACCGAGGGATAGACGCCGTCCTTGAAATGGAATGTCGCATGGCCATACTCGTAGCCCTGCAGGCTGAGGAACAGGAAGCCCAGCCCCACCGCCAGCGCCAGACCCTTTTTCAGCCCACTGCGGTCGCCGTGCAGCAGGGAGTGGTGGGCCCAGTTCACCGCCAAGCCCGATGACAGCAGGATCAGGGTGTTGAGGAAAGGAATACCCCAGGTCTCCAGAGGCGCGATGGCGGCCGGCGGCCACTGGGTGATGGACGGATTGACGAGAAAGCCGGAATTGAAGAAGGCCCAGAAGAAGGCGACGAAGAACATCACCTCGGAGGCGATGAACAGCCCCATGCCGACCCGCAGTCCATGACGCACCACCGGCGTATGGACGCGCTCGACATTGGCTTCGTGCAGGACGTCGCGCCACCAGCCGGCCATGGTGACCAGCACCAGCAGGAAGCCGCCGACCATGATCAGCGGGGTATTGCCCTGCCACCAGTGGACGGCGCCGAAGGCCAGGATGAAGGCGGCCAGAGAGCCGACCGCCGGCCAGGGGCTGGGGTTGACCAAGTGATAAGGATGTGCCGCGCCGTGGCCGTGCGACTGCGGGTGTGCAGCATCGCTCATGATGGTCCCTCGCTGGTTTGGTTGCGGGCCTTGAAAAACGTATAGGACAGGGTGATCGTCCGCACCTCGCTGGTGTCGGGATCGGAGGCGATGGCCGGATCGATGAAGAACGATACCGGCATGTCGACCTTCTGGCCCGCCTCGAGATGCTGTTCGCTGAAGCAGAAGCACTGGATCTTGTTGACATAGGCGCCGGCCTTGGCCGGCATCACATTGAAGGTGGCGGTGCCGGTCACCGCCTCGGCGGACAGGTTCTCGGCGGTGAACACCGCCAGGTTGGGCTCGCCCAGACGGACGGTGATCTGGGTCTGCGGCGGTTTGAACCGCCAGGGCATATCCTTCATCACCGAAGCGTCGAAGCGGACCACCATGGTCTGTTGCGAGATTTCGCCGGGTCCGTGGTCGGCCACCGTCGGCGTGATGCCGATGCCGGTGACGCGGCAGAACAGGGAATAGAGCGGGACGCTGACCCCGACCAGGGACACCATCGCCGCCAGTATGGCGACGGTGGCCCAGACGGTGCGGGCTTTACTGGTCACCGGCTCATTCCGCCGGATGCCCGAGTTCGACCGGCTCCAGCGTCGGCAGAGTCTCGAAGCAGTGGAACGGCGGCGGCGAACTGACCGTCCATTCCAGGGTGGTGGCGCCGACACCCCAGGGATTGGCCGGCACATGGCGTTTGGCGTGGAACATGTCCCACACCACGTAAAGGAAGAACACGGCGCCGGCAAAACCGATATAGGCGCCGATGGAGGAGACGAAGTTCCAGCCGGCAAAGGCCTCGGGATAGTCGGGAATGCGCCGCGGCATGCCCTGCAGGCCAAGGAAATGCTGGGGGAAGAAGGTCAGGTTGGCGCCGGTGAACATGATCCAGAAATGGATCTTGGCCAGGGTTTCCGAATACTGCAGCCCCGACATCTTGCCGACCCAGTAATAGAAGCCGGCGAACAGGGCGAACACCGCGCCCAGGCTGAGGACGTAATGGAAATGCGCGATCACGTAATAGGTGTCGTGCAGGGCCACATCGACGCCGGCATTGGCCAGCACCACACCGGTGACGCCGCCGGTGGTGAACAGGGCGATGAAGCCGATGGCCCAGACCATCGGCGCCCGGAACTCGAGGGAGCCACCCCACATGGTGGCCAGCCAGCTGAAGATCTTGATCCCGGTAGGCACCGCGATGACCATGGTGGCGGCGGTGAAATAGGCCCGCGTGTTGACATGCAGGCCGGTGGTGTACATGTGATGCGCCCAGACGACAAAGCCCACCAGGCCGATGGAGACCATCGCATAGGCCATGCCGAGATAGCCGAAGACAGGCTTTTTCGAGAAGGTCGAGACGATCTGGCTGATGATGCCGAAAGCCGGCAGGATCATGATGTAGACTTCCGGGTGCCCGAAGAACCAGAACAGATGCTGGTACAGCATCGGATCGCCGCCGCCGGCCGGATCGAAGAAAGCGGTGCCGAAATTGCGGTCGGTGAGCAGCATGGTCAGCGCCCCGGCCAGGACCGGAATGGCCAGCAGCAGCAATACCGCGGTAACCAGGATCGACCACACGAACAGCGGCATGCGATGCAGCGTCATGCCCGGCGTCCGCATGTTGAGAATGGTGGTGATGAAATTGACGGCGCCGAGGATCGACGACACGCCGGCCAGATGCAGGGCCAGGATGGCGTAATCCACCGAGGGCCCGGGATGGCCGGTGGTGGACAGGGGCGGATACAGGGTCCAGCCGGTCCCGGCGCCGGTGCCGTTGGCCGCCGACAGCAGCAGCAGGCAAAAGGACGGCACCAACAGCCAGAAGCTGATGTTGTTCATGCGCGGGAAAGCCATGTCGGGAGCGCCGATCATCAGCGGCACGAACCAGTTGCCGAAGCCGCCGATCATGGCCGGCATGACGGTGAAAAACACCATGACGACGGCATGGGCGGTGACGAAGACATTATACATCTGGTTGTCGCCGCCGAATACGGTGCCGCCGGGATGCATCAGCTGCATGCGGATGACCACCGAGGACGCGCCGCCGATCAGCCCGGCGATGATGGCGAAGACGATGTACATCGTCCCGATGTCCTTGTGGTTGGTGGACAACAGCCAGCGCCGCCAGCCGCTGGGCGTGGCGTGGTGATGGTCGTTCGCCGGATGAATGGTCTGTGCAGTCATGATTTTCTGATCCCTTTAGCGGCTGGCATCGGCCAGCGCCGTGGCGGCCGGTTCGGACATGGACTGCTTGGCCTGATGCTTGGCGAGCCAGGCGGCGAACTGCTCCTTGGAGACGGCCTCGATGTCGATCGGCATGTAGCCGTGATTGACCCCGCAGAGCTGCGAGCACTGGCCGAAATAGCGGCCGGGCCGGTCGATGCGCACCCAGGTTTCATTGAGGCGGCCGGGAAAGGCGTCGATCTTCAGGCCCAAGGCCGGCACCGCCCAACTGTGGATGACGTCGTCGGCGGTGGTCTGGATCCGCACATTGGCACCCACCGGCAGCACCACATGGTTGTCGGTGGCCAGCAGGCGGGGATCGCCGGGTTTGAGGTCGCCGTCCTGGACCAGATTGGCGTCGAAGGAAATCCCCTGGTCCGGGTAAAGATAGGACCAGTACCATTGATGGCCGGTGACCTTCAGCGTCAACTCGGCCTCCTTGGTGCGGTCCATCGAATAGAGCAGCCGGAACGACGGAAAGGCGATGAACACCAGGATCAGCACCGGGATCAGGGTCCAGGCCACCTCCAGGCCGGTATGGTGGGTCCATTGCGCCGGCTTCGGGTTGCGCTTGGCGCTGAAACGCACCATCACATAGCCCAGCAGCAGAAAGACCAGCACCAGGATCAGCAAGATGATGACGGTGATGGTGCCGTTCAGACGAACGATCTGCTGCATCGTCGGCGACGCTGCATCTTGCATCCACAGCCCCCAGGGCTGCGGTTGGTCGGCCATGGCGGGCAGGGCGCACAGGCCCATTGCGACCAGGCCAAGGAGCGCTGCGGCGAATCTTCTGGACATGATACCCCTGCTGTCTTGTGGCGCCAGGCCATTCCGGCACCCGCACCCAACGCGTTGTATTTCAATGCCGTACCCATCCCCCGAGATGGGCATTCAAGAGAAGCGGTCAATGGACTCGAGGCGAAATCCGCCGGTTTCCAGAACCACCCAAAAGAACAGTATAGCGGGTAGCCTCACTCTTCAACCCAAGCCAGAGGGCATACGCTTTAATACTCCCTAAATTGCACCTGAGAGTTTTTCAACCATAGGATCATTGTGGATATGCCCGGCGACTTTTCCCCGACATTGTCGTTCTCCTTCGGTTTCTTGGCGGAGGTCGTCGGAGGGACAGTTCGCCCAGCGGCATGCATCGAGGGGGGTGATGTCGTGCTGTTCTACTCTGGCGGGCAATCGCCGCGGCGACCGATCCGCCGGAGGGCGCCGCCTGTTTTTTGTCGGCAACGGCGTGGAAAATGCCTGCGGCGGCGCGATATGATGGGCCATGCAGTCGCACTCACCCATGCCTTATCCCATCTCCGTCTGTGGACTGGAGGAATTGTCCTGTCTGGCCGGCGGCGGCGTCAGCCATGTCATCTCGATCCTTGATCCCGACTGGCCCGACCCTCCCGAATTCGCCGGTTTTTCCGGGATCTGGCGCAAGGTTCTGCGCTTTCACGACGTTATCGATGAAACCGTCGGCATGGTGGCGCCGTCGGCCGCCGACATCGGCGTTGTTGTCGATCTTGCCCGACATCTGCAGGCCACCCGAGTGGAGCGCCTGCTGGTTCATTGCCATGCCGGTGTTTCGAGATCCACCGCCGTCGTCGCCATTCTGCTGGCGGGGGTGACGCCTTTCGACGATACACGGATCTTCGCGGAAATCGCCCGCATCCGTCCCTGGAGCTGGCCCAACAGCCGCATGGTCGCCTTCGCCGACGCCTTGCTTGACCGCCGCGGACTTCTTGTCGCCGCGCTGAGGGCGCACCACCGGCGAATGATCGACATCTGGCCGGAGCGGGCGGCGTTGATCCGCGACAGCGGCCGGGCGCGGGAATATCTGCTGGCCGGCTGAGCGGGAAAAAGGGCGGCCGCTCGTGATTAAGGGGACAGGCTCCTGGGGCTGTCGGTATTGACATTCAGTGACTTGGATCACTTTATCTTCACCATTCGGCCCACCGACCTCTTGTCTGGTGGGACGCTGCCGGGGTGGTTAGGCGATCCTGTTCGTTGTAATGTTTGCCGAGGGGAGACTTTCTTGTTGGTGCATTGTCCGATGCCACGCCATTTCCTGCCCGTGCTGCTGTCCCTTCTGCTGATCATTGCGCCTGGCCTTGCCGAGGCGAAAGTGGGCAAGGGCCTCAGCGCCGGCAGCCGCTCCAGCCGCAGCACCATGCAGCCTTACGGCAGCACAGCCAAGCCATTGCCGCCGCCGCCGGCGGCTGCTGCCCCGCCGGCAGCGCCGGCCCCCCGTGCGCAACCCCCGGTGGCAGCTCCTCCTCCACCTCCTCCGCCGTCGCCGCCAAGCTTTTTCCAGCGACATCCCTTCGCCGGCGGCCTGATCGGCGGCCTGGTGGGCGCGGGCATCGGCTCTATGCTGTTCGGCGGGCATTTCTTCGGCGAAGGGGCGGGGGGGCTGATCGGCGCCCTGTTGCAGATGGCCCTGCTGGCCATGGTGGTTGCCCTGGTTGTCGGGTTCTTTCGGCGGCGTCCGTCGTCCCTGGCCGCGCCTTTCGCCATGGCACCGCCGCCACCCAGAATACCGGTGCCGCCGGTGCCGCCGGTGCCGGTGGAGTTCGCGTTGGAGCAGGCCGACCTGGCCGCCGTCGAGTGGTTGCTGTCGGAGCTTCAAGGGGCGTGGAGCCGGGGTGATCTGCCGGCATTGCAGCAACTGGCCACGCCCGAAATGGCGGCCTTCTTTGCCGGGCAGATGGCCGAAGACCGTGACCGCGGCATCGAGAACCGGGTCGAGCAGGTGCGCCTGCTCAGGGGAGACGTCAACGAGACCTGGCGCGAAGGGCCGCTGGATTTCGCGACGGTGACCATGTGCTGGAGCGCGGTCGATTATAACGTTCGCTGCGACACCGGGGCGGTGGTCGACGGCGATCCGAAAACGCCGGTCGAGTCCACGGAACTCTGGACGGTCGTTCGTCGGCGGGGCGGCCCCTGGCAGTTGTCGGCCATCCAGCAGCCGAACTAGAAAGTTCTCAGGGCGCCAGCTTCTGGTTGATCGCCACCTGGCAGCGGGTGAGCCTGGCCAGTCGGGCGATCTGTTCCCGCTGGGCCTGGGCGACCGCCTGCTCGTCGCCGCTGACGTCGCGATTGGACAGTCGGGTCATCCGCTGCTCGATCGTGTTGCGGCCGTCGTTCATCTGGTCGCGGCGCTTTTCCTTTCCCGCCAGCAAGGAGATTTCTGCCCTGAGGGCTTCGTCGACAGCCGATTTCTGGGCCAGCCAGAAGTCCTGGTGGTGCAGGATTTCACTGACCACCGCCTGCGGGTCGGAGGGCTGGCAGGACTCGTCGAGGGCGACGCCATCCGGGGGCAGGCTCAGCCAGTAGCCCGCCGCCGCCGTCGCGATCAGGCCCATGGTCCAACTGGCTGCTTTGTTCATTTCCATCACCCCGCAAATAACGCAGACCGTTATTTTACCACGGGGTCCCGCGGGACAATACCCTCATGGCGAGGGGGCCAACCTAACTGCGGAAGTGTTCCGGGTTGTCGATGCCCGAGCTTCGGGCCTCGGCGTCGAAGGCGTCGCGATACAGCGGCAGCGCCCGGGTCTTGGTGATCGTCTGGCCGGTCCGGCTGTCGGTATACTCGACCCGCTGGACCAGCGGATGGGCCTCCTTATGCGGGCAGGCTTCGCTTTCGGCGATCATCGCCTTGATCTCGGCCGCCAGGCCGGCGATGTGGCAGGCGTCGAGGACGGCCTCGGTCTGCAGATCTTCGATCTCGTGGCGCAGCGAGGCGACGAGTTCGCGCAGTTCCTCGATCTCCATCTCGGCCATGAGACGAGCCTGTTCACCGTTGGCGTTCATGTCATCCTCCTTGGCCGCCTCTGTATCATCTGACAATAATACCGATCGGCGGCGCAGCAACAGGCGCCGTCATTTTATTTTAGCCTGTTATTGTGAAAATGGTGCTGGTGCGCGGAATTGAACCGCGGGCCCCGTCCTTACCAAGGACGTGCTCTACCCCTGAGCTACACCAGCAGCCCGTCCCCGGTGAAGACACCGGCGCGAAGGAGGGCATTTTCTGCCACAGCAGGGGTGGCGATGCAAGGCAATTCCGGACCATAAAACACAAGCTTGACCGGATGCGTCTGCTTGCGAACACTTAAGCCGGCGAAAAAGCGGGGAAACATCGTCATGGACCAGGGCGAGTCCGACAGGACGCCGCATCAAACGGAAAAAACCAAGGCCGCCGCCCGGCTCAGGGAACAGCGACGGGCCGAGGCGCTGAGGGCCAATCTCGGGCGGCGCAAGGAACAGGCCCGCGCCAGACGGGACGAGGTGGCCGACCAGGAGCCGCCCGAAGGCGCATGACACATATCCTTGTTCGCACCAAACTCATGCGCTAAAAGGACGCCGGGTTTCGCCCGGCTTGTCGGGGTGAAATTCTTAAACGTTTGCGCGGTATTCCAGATGCCGCCATCCCGCCCGCCAGGGGAGTTTCCCGATGCCTGTCATGCCCGATAGCTGGATCCGCGACATGTCCGTCAATCACGGCATGATCGAACCCTTCACCGAAACGCTGCGGCGCGAGGGGGTGATTTCCTACGGCCTGTCGTCCTACGGCTACGATGCCCGGGTTTCGCGGGAATTCAAGATTTTCACCAATGTCGATTCGGCGGTGGTCGATCCCAAGGATTTCTCGGAAAAGAGCTTCGTCGACCGCGAGGGCGACGTCTGCATCATCCCGCCCAACAGTTTCGCCCTGGCCCGGACGGTCGAATATTTCCGCATTCCGCGTGATGTCCTGGTGATCTGCCTGGGCAAGTCGACCTATGCCCGCTGCGGCATCATCGTCAATGTCACGCCGCTGGAGCCGGAATGGGAAGGCCATGTGACGCTGGAATTCTCCAACACCACCCCGCTGCCGGCCAAGATCTACGCCAATGAGGGGGCCTGCCAGTTCATCTTTCTCAAGGGCGACTCCCTCTGCGAGACGTCCTACCGCGACCGCTCGGGCAAGTACCAGGCGCAGCAGGGCGTCACTTTGCCGCGTCTTTGATTCCTGAAGTTTGGAGAGTTCCCGTCCATGGACAGAATCCGCATCGTCGGCGGCATACCCCTTAAAGGCTCGGTGACCATCGGCGGCGCCAAGAACGCCGCGCTGGCCCTCATGCCGGCCTGTTTGCTGACCGACGGAACCCTGGCCCTGTCCAACCTGCCGCATCTGGTGGACATCACCACCATGGCCAATCTGCTGGCGCAGCACGGGGTGGTGCTGTCGCTCAACGGTCATGCGCCCAATGGCGGCCATACCGGGAGGGTTCTGGACCTGACGGCGTCGGACATCGTCAATACCACCGCGCCCTATGATCTGGTGCGCAAGATGCGCGCCTCGGTGCTGGTGCTGGGGCCGCTGCTGGCCCGCTGCGGCCAGGCCAAGGTGTCGCTGCCGGGCGGTTGCGCCATCGGCACCCGGCCGGTGGACCTGCATCTGAAGGCGCTCGAGCAGATGGGCGCGGTGATCCAGGTGGAAGGCGGCTATATCCTGGCCAGGGTGCCGGGCGGACGGCTGAAGGGCGCTCATGTGGTGTTCCCCCAGGTGACCGTCGGCGGCACCGAGAACATCATGATGGCGGCCACTCTGGCCGACGGCCAGACGGTGATCGCCAATGCCGCCCGCGAACCCGAGGTCTGCGACCTTGCCGAGTGCCTGGTGGCGATGGGGGCGCGGATTTCCGGCATCGGCACCGGCACCATGGTCATCGAAGGGATCGACCGTCTGCATGGCGCCCAATACGCGGTGGTGCCGGACCGTATCGAAACCGGCACCTACGCGGTGGCGGCGGCGATCACCCGCGGCGATATCGAGCTGGTGGGGGCCCGGCGCGAGCTGATGGCCTCGGTGGAGAAGGTGCTGGTCGAATGCG
>DUZF01000076.1 GCA_013349665.1 Rhodospirillaceae bacterium
GGTTCCGGCGGCCGGCCCCCAGACGACCCCGGTCACCGTTCGCCGGCCAAGCGGCACCCGCACGAAATCCCCCGCCGCCAGCGGTTGACCGTCGTCCGGCGCCAGGTAATCGTAAGCCCCGGCCAGCGGCAGCGGCAGCAGGACGGCGAGGCGCTGCCCGGGCGGAAAGGCAGCTTGGCGATTGGCAGCGGAGGAGAGCATGGTCTACACTCTAACCGCGCCGGACGACGGCCGCCAGCAAAGCCGAAAGATCTCCCCCAAGGAAAGGATGCCGATGTCGCGCAAACCGGAACCCGTGAACCCTCAGCCGTTACCGGCCACTGATGAGCAGGTGATTGCTTATATTCGCGCCCATCCGGATTTCTTTGCCCGCCACGCCGAATTGCTGCCCTCGCTGGTGCCGCCGTCGCGCTTCGACGGCGACCCGGTGGTGGACATGCAGCAGTTCATGATCAGCCGCCTCAACCACGAACTGGAGCAGATGCGGGGCTGCGCCGAGCATCTGATCTCCACCTCGCGAAACAATATGTCCACCCAATCGCGCACCCATCAGGCGATCCTGGCTTTGCTTGACGCCGGCGATCCCGGCGGCATCGCCCGGGTGGTCGCCGAGGACTTGCCGACGCTGCTCGACGTCGATGTGGTGGCCATCGGCTTCGAGGCTCCCGGCGGCGCGGTGGATCCCATTCTGCCCGGCGCCCTGGTCCTGGCCGCCGGCACCGTCGACCAGCTGTTGGGGTCCGGCGAAGTGCTGCTGAGGGGCGAGGAGACCGGCGACCCGGCCGTCTTCGGCGACGGCGCCGGACTGGTCGCCTCCTACGCCCTGGTCCGCCTGGCCGACGGGGACGGCCTGCAGGGCCTGCTGGCGCTCGGCTCCCGCCACCAGCGGGCCTTCCATTCCAACCAGGGCACCGAGCTGCTCGGGTTTCTCGCCCGTGTAATCGAACATTGCCTCCGTCAATGCCGGCCGGCGCCGAACCCCGGGAGCTGATCCGGCGCGTCGGGGATGCGGCGCTCTGCCAGGCGGTCGAGGCCTGGCAGGCCTGGCTGACCGAGGAACGCCGCGCCTCGGCCCATACCGTCGACGGCTACAGCCGTGACCTGACCGCCTTCCTCAACTTCCTCCAGGAGCATCTGGGCCAGACGCCGGGGCTGGCCGATCTCGGGCAGCTGCGACCGGCCGATTTCCGCGCCTATCTCGCCAGGCGCGCCGATGACGGCCTGGGACGCGCCTCGCTGGCGCGGGCGATGTCGACGCTGCGCAGCTTCTTCCGCCATCTCGACCGCCGCGGACTGGTGCATAATCCGGCCCTGACGGCGGTGCGCTCGCCCAGGGCGCCGCGCAGCCTGCCCAAACCGCTGGCCGCCGACGAGGCCCTGGAAACCCTGGCGGCGGCAGCCGAGGCGCAGAGCCAACCGTGGATGGCGGCCCGCGACGTCGCCCTGTTCACTTTGCTCTACGGCTGTGGGCTGCGCCTCGGCGAAGCCCTGGCTTTGACCCGCCGCCAGGCCCCGCGGGACGCGGCGATGACCATCACCGGCAAGGGCCGCAAGCAGCGTCTGGTACCCTTGCTGCCGGCGGTGGTGGAGGCTGTCGCCGATTATCTCGGCCAATGCCCCTATGCCGGCGACGGCGACGCCCCGCTGTTCGTCGGCGCCCGCGGCAAGCGCCTCAACCCCGGCGTCGTGCAGCGGCAGATGCGCCGCCTGCGCCTGCTCCTGGGCCTGCCGGAAACGGCGACGCCGCACGCGCTCAGGCACAGTTTCGCCACCCATCTGCTGGCCGGCGGCGGCGATCTCAGGACCATTCAGGAATTGCTCGGCCATGCCTCGCTGTCGACCACCCAGCGCTATACCGAGGTCGACTCCGCGCGCCTCGCCGCCATCTATGACGGGGCCCATCCGCGGGCGCGCTGAGCCGCCCGTCCCGTTCATCCGTTGTTGCTCGCCTTGAATCACAAAGCGGTCATCTGGGCTATTGGGTAAACCGTCTGCATTTCAGTCCCGACCAGAAGCGCGACAAGGATTCGGCACTCCGCGCATGCAAGCGAGGCATAACTTCATGCCTTCCTCGCTGGCGGTTTTTTCCGATTTGACACTGCAGCACGCAAAGAATGCCCGGCTGACCTGAACCAGATCGATCGGTGGTGGATTGCCGATCCGCAGGCGGTCGAGAAGAGGAGGTGTTTCCAACTCTCGGACCTCCCCGTCAGGCGACCGCGGCAATGCGGTGCCGATCGGATGATGCCTGTTCTTCCACCGGAAGGATGCGCTGGATAGCCACTGACAGTTGCCGTTCAAAGCATTCCGGCAACGGCGTCATCGGCAAGCGGAGTTCTCTGGAAATATTGGCGATACGAGCCATTGCCCATTTGACCGGAATGGGATTGCTCTCGAGCGACAGAGCGGTGCTCAGCTCAGACAGCATCTCGTTTAGCGGCACAAAGCGATTGCTGTCGCCGGCCGCCCAGGCCTCGTGGGTTGCCGCGCAGAGAGCCGGAACGACATTGGCGGCAACCGAAATGCAGCCGTGGCTGCCGCAGGCCAGATGGGCCGCCAGCAGGCTGTCATCGCCGCAGAACCGAAGAAACGCGGAGGCGACCGAATAGCGCAGGCGGTGGGCTCTGGCCAGATCGCCGGACGCATCCTTGAGGCCGATGACATTGTTTAGAGCCGACAGTCTGATGATGGTTTCAAGCTCAAGGGCGGTGCCGGTCCGCTTTGGCACGTCATAAAGCAGGATCGGCAAACCGCCGTTGGCCTGGACCGCGTCAAAATGCTGAAACAACCCTTCCTGTGACGGGCGGTTGTAGTAGGGAACGATGCATAGCGCCGCATCCGCCCCCAGATCCGCCGCATCCCTGACCATCTGGATGGTTGTCGCGGTACAATTGGAGCCTGCCCCGGCGATGACCGGGACCCGCCCTCTTGCAGTTTGAACCGCCAGGTCGATCAGGCGGCGTTGTTCCTCGTGGGTCAATGTCGGCGCCTCTCCGGTGGTACCACAGGGCACCAGGGCGCTGCTGCCGGAGCGGATCTGTCGTTCACAAAGGCGGACGAACGCCACTTCGTCAATGTCGCCATCCTTGAAGGGTGTGACCAGCGCGACCATCGAACCGCGCAGGCCTTGAAGACGGTGGGGCCGCATCGGCGTCTCCTAAATAACGCGTCGCAGCCAGGTTGGCCGAGAGGCCACCATTACCGTTCGTCCGGCCACCTTTCTGACGGACTGATCGACCAATCCCCTGCTGCGCAACTGTCCGAGGATCTCGGAAAGACGTGCTTTGGTGCAGTCCTGCATCAGTTCGATGGCAACAACGCGAGGTACTTCGCGATGATCAAAGGTGCTGGTGAAGTCTGCGTCAAAGGCAACAACCCCGGTGAACCAGATCACATCCGCGGTCACCTCCTCAAAACGGCAGAGCGCTTGCGATCGGATGGCAACGGCGCTCCGGCAGCCGGCCCGGACGAGCCCCAGCAAATATTCAAGCGAACCTTGGCCAATCACCACAACCCGGTCATCGGGTCTGATGTCGGTGGCGTCGATCATGAATTGGGTGCGACAGAGGGTGTTGTGTGCGGAGGTGGCGACGGTTTGCAGATTCAAGGCGATCGACATGTGAGACCTTTGCAAGTCAGTTGGCGATGCAAAAATCTTATCGACGACACCAGTTATACTTCTACGCGGTTTTGTGAGTGATTTTCATAAAGTCACCATCAATTTTCTGACGGGGATATTGCCCGATCTTTATGTTTTCTTACGGTCGGCTTATGAAGTCAGGGTCAACAACCCTATCGAGATATTGTCGGTGCCAAGTGTAGGTTTCCCATCCACAGCAAATGCTGGGGATAGGCTCTATGAACATCTTCTTTCCGATTATGAATCTGTTGGCGGTATTTGCCGCAATTTTGCGGGCGCGCATCGGCTGCGCCATGGTCGGCGGGCATATTCCCGGTCACTTCGCCCGCTCAGCGGTCGGTCGCCATCGTAATGCAAGGTTCTGGTCGTGCCGATCCAGTCTTCTCCCATGAGCTTTCGCTGGCCCTTTATGGTCGTGCACCTCAGTGTGGCCGTGGCGTTTTTCAGTTCATGCTGGTGTTCTTCCGCTGACGCAAAGGGCGTGCCTCCTTCTGGTGGACAGGTCGGCGTCGCATCCTGGTACGGATACCAACACAACGGCCGCCGTACAGCCAACGGCGAGATTCACGACTCGCGCCTTGCGACGGCAGCTCATCGTCACCTGCCTTTTGGTTCAATGGTCAAGGTGACCAACCTTGCCAATGGTTCTTCGGTGATTGTTCGCATCAATGACCGCGGCCCCTATGCCAAAGGTCGTCTCATCGATTTGTCCGAAAGCGCCGCCAGCCGTCTCGGCTTTCTCAGCGTGGGCCTTGCCTCGGTGTCGGTCCAACTCATCAATAGGAAGAGATAGACATGCGCAGTCAGTCCTCGATGGACCTGAAAAGACCGCCTTTCTCCGGTGCCGGCGACGAGCCCGCGCTTGTGGATCTTCTCGCCGATCCAATCCTTCAATTGCTGATGCGACGTGATCGGTTGGCTGAGGATGAGCTCAACAAAGTGATTGAACTTGGCCGCCAGGCATTGCGGCGGCGACATGCTGCGTAAAAAAACGTTTACGATTTCTTTATCCATTCCCGTTTGGAACCTTTACGCCCGTCGGGTGTAGAGATTTCCCTGTCTTAAATTTCAACCGGAGAGAACCGATGCTCGACATCGTGTTTGTCGTTGCCGCGCTTGCGTTCTTCGGCGTGGGCGCCCTGTTCGTCAACGTTTGTGACCGCATCTGAAGGAACCCTGTCCATGAGCATCGACTTGATCCTCGGGGGTCTCACCGCATTGGGCCTGGCGGTTTATCTGGTCTACGCCCTCGTCCGCCCCGAACGTTTTTAGGAGACCGCAGTGAACGCCGCAGGAATTCTGCAAATCGTGGTTTACTTCGCCGTGCTGACGGCGGGGGCAATTCCACTCGGGGCCTACATGGCCCGCGTCTATTCCGCTGAGCGCACATGGCTCGACCCGGTGCTGAAACCCATCGAACGGATAATCTACAAGGTCTGCTTTATTAAGCCGGACCAAGAGCAGCATTGGACGGCCTATGCCTTCTCCTGCCTGATGTTCAGTGTGGTCGGGCTATTGGTGATGTACGCGGTGATGCGGCTACAGGCCTTGCTGCCGCTCAACCCGGCCAGTCAGGTGGCGGTGGCCCCCGACCTCGCCTTCAACACCGCCGCCAGCTTCGCCACCAATACCAACTGGCAGAACTATGGCGGCGAAAGCACCATGAGCTATCTGACCCAGATGCTGGGCATGACGGTGAAGAACTTCACCTCGGCGGCGACGGGCATGGCAGTGCTGGTGGCGCTGGTGCGTGGCTTCGCCCGCCGGCAGGTCAAGACGGTGGGTAATTTCTACGTCGATTCCGTGCGCTCGATCCTTTACGTCCTGCTGCCGCTGGCCATCGTGGTGACCTTGGCGCTGGTGTGGCAGGGCATGCCACAGAGTTTCGACGCCTATACCGAGGCGACGACGCTGGAGGGCGCCAAGCAAGTGATTGCCCAGGGGCCTGTGGCCAGCCAAGTGGCCATCAAGCATCTCGGTACCAATGGCGGCGGCTTCTTCAACGCCAATTCCGCCCATCCGTTCGAGAACCCGACCGCATTTTCCAATCTGATCGAGATGGCGGGTGAGTTGTTGATCTCGGCTGGGCTGGTATTCGCCTTCGGCCGCATGATTGGCGACCGGCGGCAGGCTCGCGCGCTGTACCTCGCCATGTCGACAATGCTGGTGATCGGCATTGGCGTCTGCTACTGGGCCGAAGCCGCCGGAAATCCTCTGGTCCAGGCCATGGGCGTCGATGTTGCCGCTTCCGATCTGGCGCCAGGCGGCAATATGGAGGGCAAGGAGGTGCGTTTCGGCATCGCCAACTCCGCCATCTTCGCCGCCGCCACCACCGGCACCTCGACCGGCGCGGTGAACGCCATGCATGACAGTTTCACCCCCATCGGCGGCATGGTGCCTCTGGTCAACATTATGCTGGGCGAGGTCATTTTCGGCGGTGTCGGCTGCGGCCTGCACGGCATGATCGTCTTCGTCATCATCGCCGTGTTCATCGCCGGGCTGATGGTGGGACGCACCCCGGAATACCTGGGCAAGAAAATGGAATCCAAGGAGGTCAAACTGGCCGTCCTGTGCATCCTGATCTTTCCGCTGTCCATCCTCGGCTTTGGCGCCGTGGCCATGGCGCTGCCGGCAGGGTTGGCCGGAATGAGCGCGGCGGGACCTCACGGCCTGACCGAGGTGCTTTATGCCTATTCATCGGCCACCGGAAACAACGGCTCGGCATTCGCCGGACTGTCGGGCAACACCTTGTTCTACAACACGACCCTGGCGGCAGCCATGCTGATCGGGCGTTTCCTGATCATCGTGCCGACCCTGGCCATCGCCGGTTCGCTGGCCGCCAAGAAGATCGTGCCGCCATCGGCCGGCACATTTCCCACCCACGGCATGTTGTTCATCGGCCTGCTGATTGCCGTCATTGTGGTGATCGGCGGCCTGACCTTCTTCCCCGTCCTCGCCCTTGGTCCGATCGTCGAGCATCTCGCGCTCGCCGCCGGCACCCTGTTCTAAAGGGATATTTACATGGCTATCCATCGTCCTCAGGAAATGTCCCTGTTTGACGGATCGATTATCCGGCCGGCGGTTGTCTCCGCCTTCGCCAAGCTCGATCCGCGGGACCTCGTCCGCAACCCGGTGATGTTCACCACTGGGGTGGTTGCGGTGTTATCCACCGTGCTGTTCGTCCGCGATATCGCGGCGGCTGGCCAGTTCACGGCAGTCATCGGCCAGATCGCCGCCTGGCTATGGTTCACCGTGTTGTTCGCCAATTTCGCCGAGGCGGTGGCGGAAGGGCGGGGCAAGGCCCAGGCCGACAGCTTGCGTAAGACCAAGACGGAAACCACCGCCAAAAAGGTCTCCGGCATTGACGCGACGGCTCATAAGGACGTGCCGGCGGCCTCCTTGCGGGCCGGCGACATGGTGGTATGCGAGATTGGCGACACCATTCCGGGTGATGGTGAAGTCATCGCCGGCATCGCCACCATCGACGAGAGTGCCATCACCGGTGAGTCCGCCCCGGTGATCCGCGAATCCGGTGGCGACCGTTCGGCGGTAACGGGCGGCACCCGTGTGGTTTCCGACCGCGTCGTCGTACGGATCACGGCCAATCCGGGAGAATCATTTCTCGACCGCATGATTGCCCTTGTCGAGGGCGCCAAGCGGCAAAAGACTCCCAACGAGATCGCCCTGACCATCCTTCTGGTCGGACTGACCTTGGTGTTTCTGATCGTCTGCACCACCTTGCCGGCTTTTGCCTCCTATTCCGGCACTGTCATCCCGGTCGTGTTCCTGATCGCCCTGCTGGTAACGCTGATCCCCACCACCATCGGCGGCCTGCTTTCTGCGATCGGCATCGCCGGCATGGACCGTCTGGTGCGGTTCAACGTCATCTCCAAATCGGGCCGCGCCGTCGAAGCGGCGGGCGACATCGACGTGTTGCTGCTGGACAAGACCGGCACAATCACCTTGGGCGCCCGGCAGGCGGCTGAATTTATCGCTTTGCCTAATGTCAATGAGCGTGAATTGGCTGAGGCCGCGTTCCTGTCATCGCTCGCCGATGAAACTCCCGAGGGGAAATCCATCGTTGCGTTCGCCAAATCACGGTTTGGTCTGGCCGTGAACGCGACTGACAGCGCCATGACTTTTGTCCCCTTCTCCGCCCATACGCGCATGAGCGGCGTCGATATCGTTGGCGGGCCGAGTGAACAGGCGAGCGAGATCCGCAAAGGCGCCTCGGATTCGGTTCTCGCCTATATCAATGAGAAGCTCGGCAGGGCCCCCGGCGGCGCGCCCAAGGAACTGGTCCAGGCTGTCGAGAGGGTCGCTAAAACCGGTGGCACGCCCCTCGTCGTGGCTCGCGACGGACGACTTCTGGGGGTCGTCTACCTGAAAGACATCGTCAAACCGGGTATTCGTGAGCGCTTTGCAACCCTGCGGGCCATGGGCATCCGCACGGTGATGATCACCGGTGATAATCCACTCACCGCCGCGGCCATCGCGGCGGAAGCCGGCGTCGATGATTTTCTTGCCGAAGCCACACCGGAAAACAAGCTCGACCTGATCCGCAAGGAGCAGCAGGGCGGCCGCCTGGTGGCCATGTGCGGCGACGGCTCCAACGATGCCCCGGCGCTTGCTCAGGCCGATGTCGGCGTCGCCATGAATACCGGCACCCAGGCCGCCCGCGAAGCCGGCAACATGGTCGATCTGGAAAGCGATCCCACCAAGCTCATTGAAATCGTCATGATCGGCAAGCAGTTGCTGATGAGCCGCGGCTCGCTCACGACTTTTTCGATCGCCAACGATATCGCCAAATACTTTGCCATCATCCCGGCAATGTTCATGGTGTCCTACCCGCAACTGCAGGCTCTCAATGTCATGCATCTTGGCTCCCCGCAAAGCGCCATCCTCTCAGCCATCATCTTCAATGCGTTGATTATCATTGCGTTGATCCCGCTGGCCTTGCGTGGCGTCAAATATAAGCCGGCCAGTGCCGAAGTGCTGCTGCGCAGAAACATCGTGGTCTACGGCCTTGGCGGCATCGTTGTCCCCTTCATCGGCATCAAGGCGATCGACCTACTGGTCGCGGCCCTCGGCCTCGCCTGATCCGGGAGAGAAACACATGATTAAGCAAATTGTTCCTTCAATCCTTCTCACCCTGGTTCTGACCGTGGTGCTGGGGCTTGGCTACCCCCTGGCCATGACCGCCGTCGCCGGGTCCCTTTTTCCGCATCAGGCTCACGGCAGCCTGATCGAGAGGGACGGCCATGTGGTGGGGTCCGAGTTGATCGCCCAGGGGTTCTCTAAAGCGGAATATTTCCATCCCCGGCCTTCGGCAACCACCGATACCGACCCGAACGATTCCACCAAGACGGTGCCGGCGCCTTATAACGCCGCCAATTCCGGGGCCTCCAATGCGGCGCCGACCTCAAAGACCTACATCGAGGGGACCCAGGCCCTGGTGGATCAACTCAAGGCGGAGAATCCTCACGCTCGGGGACAAGTCCCCGTCGATCTGGTCACCTCGTCCGGCAGTGGACTTGACCCGCACGTCTCTCCGGCGGCCATCGAATACCAGCTTCCCCGTGTCGCCGCCGCCCGCAAAATTTCCGAGGACGATCTCCGCGCGCTGGTGGCCGTTCACACCGAGGGGCGGTCACTTGGTTTCCTCGGTGAAGGCCGGGTCAATGTGTTGAGGCTCAACCTCGCTCTCGATGAGCGTTGGCAGCCGAAGTAGCGTCTATAGGGCGAGCGGCAGTGCAATCGCCGCTCGCCCATGACCACGGACCAGGAACGCGAGCATGGCACGCATCCTGATCATCGATGAAGATCCTAAAATCCGCAGGTTTCTCGGCATCAATCTGCGAGCTATCGGACATTTGGTGGAGGAGGCGGAAAGAAAGCCAGCCGGCATCCGTTTCTGGCAAGAGCGTGAATTTGACCTCGTCATCCTCGACCTTGGCCAGCCCGCCATGATTGGCCCGGAGTTTCTTGCCGTCTTGGAGAACAAGGGCACAGTCCCCACTATTATCCTTTCTGAGTGCGCTGATGAGGTGATGATTGTTAAAGTCCTGGATCTTGGTGCAAACGATTACGTCGTCAAACCGTTCAGCATCGGAGAGTTAATTGCGCGGGTGCGCGTCGCTCTTAGAAAGGTTCAGCCCAGGGATGCTCCTCGGATTGTGGAGGCCGGTGACGTTCGCATCGACCTTGCCGAACGTCGGGTCACCCGCGATGGCCGGGACATTCACCTTACAAAACGCGAATTTGACCTTCTGAAGACCTTGGCCTCCCGACCCGATCATGTCCTGCCCCATCAATTTCTTGTTAAGACAGTTTGGGGACATGTCCGCGGCAACGCTATCACCTACCTCCGCGGATACATCATGCAATTGAGGGAAAAACTGGAGAGAACGCCATCGTGCCCCACCATTATCGTTACCGAACCGGCTGCTGGCTACCGCCTGAGAACAGATCAAGAACAGACAAGGTCAATTTTAGATGATCGTTGGCAAGTAAAACGGAAAATGAAGAATGAATGACGGACGCGATGACCGCCCGTCCCCCGATGCTCTTTTGGCTGCCGCAAAGGCCGAGTCGCGCGGTCGGCTGAAAATATTTCTTGGCGCTGCTCCTGGCGTCGGCAAGACCTATGCCATGCTTCAGGCAGCACGGGATCGCAAGGGTGAGGGGGTGGATGTCGTCGCGGGCATCGTCGAAACCCATGGTCGACGCGAAACCGAAGCTCAGGTTAAGGGCCTCGATATCCTGGCGTCACGACCGATGGAATATCGCGGCAAAGCGTTCCTGGAAATGGACCTCGACGCGATACTTGTCCGGCACCCGCAACTGGCACTGGTCGATGAGTTGGCTCACACCAACGTGCCGGGCTCGCGTCACCTCAAACGCTGGCAGGATGTCGAGGAACTGCTTGCCGCGGGTATCGATGTATACAGCACACTGAATATCCAGCATCTGGAAAGCCTCAATGACATTGTTGAGCAGATTTCAGGCGTCAAGGTCCGCGAGACCCTGCCGGACAGCGTTTTATCCTCTGCCGATGAGATCGAACTCATTGATCTGCCGCCACAGGATCTGATCAAGCGCCTGCACGAGGGCAAGGTTTACGGTTTCGAACAGGCACAGCGGGCGGCGGGCAATTTCTTCTCGGCCGGCACTCTGACGGCTTTGCGCGAAATGGCCCTGCGCCATGCCGCCGAGAGGGTCGACGCGCAGATGGTCGACTATATGCGGGCACATGCCATTGCCGGACCATGGCCGACCCGCGAGCGGATCGTGGTGTATGTCGAGGCGCAAGTTGATGCGACCCGGTTGGTGCGGGTGGCTAAGCGCTCAGCGGAACGGCGAGGTGCGGCCTGGATGGCGGTCACGGTGGAGACATCCCGCTCCTACACCCTGACCGAGGCTGACAAGGACCGTGTTACCCAAGCGTTGCGCCTGACCCAGCAGCTTGGCGGCGAAACGGTGCAGCTGCAAGGCGACGATATCGTCGCCACCATTTTGGCCTTTGCCCGCGAACGCAATGCAACGCAAATTTTCGTCGGTCGTTCGCGGCCAAAGCGCTGGCGTTTTGGCAAGTCGGTGACCGAACGGCTGTTTGCCGAAAGCGGTGACTTCAATGTGTTCGTGGTCGGGGGGGAGGATGAGGAAAGCCCCCCGCCACTTGTCAGACCGCAGAGCCCGACCCTGCCACCCGATTGGCGTGGCTACCTGATCGCGTTTCTCTGCATGTCGGTTGCAACCGGTTTGGGCTTCATCATTGATCACTGGCTGCCTGTCGCCAGCATCTCCCTGACATTCCTGCTGGCGGTAATGGTGGTTGCCATGAGGTCTGGCTTGAAACCAGCCATACTGACCTCAATTGCCAGCTTTCTTATCTTCGACTTTTTCTTCACGGAGCCGAAGTGGAGCTTCTCAATCTCCGACACTCAGAACATCCTGACTTTGGTGTTCTTTCTCATCGTGGCGGTAATTGTTTCTAACATGGCGAGCCGTTTGCGTGGCCAAATTCTTGCCAGCCGTGAGAGCGCCCGGCGCACCGGCAATCTTTATGATTTCGGTCGCAAGGTCACTGCGGCGGTGACGCTGGACGATGTGCTGTGGGCGGTCGTACACCATGTCGCCGCGACCATCGCCGGAAAATCGCTGGTTCTTTTGCCGGGAGACGGCGGCCTGGCCATTGCCGCCGGATACCCACCTGAAGACCAAATTGATGATAAATCCGCGGCGGCGGCCGAATGGGCGTGGGCCCAGGGCAAGCCGGCGGGCCGCGGTTCGGCGACGCTGCCGGCCTCCCTTTGGTTGTTTCTGCCGCTGAAGACATCGCGAGGTTCGCTCGGGGTTCTCGGCGTGCAGATGATGGAGGACGCCGACATGCTGTCCCCCGAGCAGATGCGTCTGCTTGAGACATTGGTTGATCAGGCGGCTGTGGCGGTCGAGCGGACCACGCTGGTGGCCGACATCGAGACGGCCCGCGTTGCCACCGAACGTGAGCGCCTGCGGTCTGCGCTGTTGTCCTCGCTGTCGCACGACCTCAGGACGCCGCTGGTCTCCATCATGGGGGCTGCTTCAAGTTTGCAGAATTACAACGACATGATAGACGCCGGCAGCCGCGACGAACTGACCCAGACGATCCAGGATGAAGCCGAACGCATGAACCGGTTCGTCCAAAACCTGCTCGACATGACCAAACTGGAGGCAGGGGCGATGAAGCCGAAGACAGATTGGGCCGACCTGAGGGACATTCTGGGGACGGCCATCGCCCGAACACACCGGCTTGCGCGCGCCCATGTCATCAAAATGGACATAGATCCAGATGTCCCCTTGTTGCGCGTCGATCCGGTCCTGATGGAACAAGTGTTTTTCAATCTTCTGGAGAACGCCTGTAAGTATGCTCCGCAGGGCTCCACCATTAAAGTCTGGGCAAAGAAGCTTTCCCAATACGTGGCCATTGAGGTCATTGACCAGGGGCCGGGCATTCCGCGGGAGGCGGCTGAAAAGGTCTTTGATATGTTTTATCGGGTTGATCGAGGCGATTCCAAAACGGCGGGAACCGGTCTCGGGCTGGCCATCTGCCGTGGCATCATCGAGGCGCATGGGGGGCTCATCAAGGCCGAGCCAGGGCTTCACGACGCAGGTACGGCCATCATTATTCATATGCCGCTGCAACCGGAGACCGATGAAATGGCGGCCAAAATAAGTGCGCAAGCCGAACAGGGAGTCATCTGATGAGCGCCCGCATCCTGGTGATCGATGATGAGCCGCAGATCCGCAAATTTCTGCGCATTTCACTCACAGCCAACGGCTACGAGGTGATTGAGGCCGAGAATGCCCTTCAAGGAATTGAGGCCGCTCGCATTGAGAAGCCGGATCTGCTGATCCTTGATCTCGGGCTACCTGACCTGGATGGCCAGGAAGTCATCAGTGCCGTTCGTGAAAACTCCGAAATGCCGATCATCGTGCTGTCTGTGCGGGCACAGGAATTGGACAAGGTCGAGGCCTTGGACCGTGGTGCAAGTGATTACATCGCCAAGCCGTTTGGTGTCGCCGAGTTGATGGCTCGCGTTCGCGCGGTGCTTCGGCCTTACGCCATCAAGGATACGGAAGAGATTATCGCGGCGGGGCCCGTGAAGATCGATTTGAGCCGCCGCATTGTCACCCGCAATGGCGATGAAGTCCGCCTGTCCAAGCGGGAATGGGAACTGCTGACCTTCCTGGCCCGTCGCCCAGACCACGTTCTGACCCACAAGGTGATCCTCAAGGAGGTCTGGGGAGTGGCCCATACCGAAGACA
>DUZF01000077.1 GCA_013349665.1 Rhodospirillaceae bacterium
GCCACCCCAAGGACCGCCACAGCCTCAAAAACCGGCGCAAGCTGGCCTGCTTGAACTCCGACTATCTGGAAAGTCTCATTCGGAACCAGCCGCCGTTAACCTGAAGCGATTCCCCTGGGAGGGCGGCCCCGCCCCTTTGCCGCCCTATTCGGCCGTCATGCCGGCACAATCCTCGGCGATAAACGGGATCATAAAGTTTTCCCTGCAGGATGTTTCCCTCGTTGAAAGGAGGGGGGCATGATGAAGGCTCTGGCGAGTCTACGGAAATCGATGAACCCGGCATCTTCCACCGGGCGTCGGCAGGCCGTAAGCTCATGGTGACCAACACAGTCCGGGGTGCATGATGAAGGACATTCTGGTTCATCTCGACAGCGACGAGCGCTGTGTCTCCCGGCTCGACATCGCCGCCGACCTCGCCGTCCGCTTCGGAGCCCGCCTGCTCGGCCTGTTCGCCCAGGCCGAATCCGACGGCCCCAGCCTGGTAGCCCGGCGGATGAGCGCGCATCTCGGCGCCGCCGCCGACCAAGCCCATCATCTGTTTGAGACCCGCACCGCCGGCCGCGGCCTGCGGACCAGATGGATGCAGCTCAGCCACGGTGAGGCCGGCCATGTGGTCGCCGAGACGGCGTTTTGCGCCCGCTATGCCGATCTAACGGTGCTGGGGCAATGGCATGAGCGCGCCCATGTACCGGCCGAATTCGCCGAACAGGTGATCCTGCAAAGCGGCCGGCCGACCCTGGTCATCCCACAGATCGGCTGGACCAACGGCATCGGCCGGCGGGTCGCCATCGCCTGGAACGCCAGCCGGGAATCCAGCCGGGCGGTGCATGACGGGCTGCCGATGCTGAAAGAGGCCGAAGAGGTCTTCCTGCTGGCGGTGCGCGAACCGGTCACCCAGCACACTCCTCACGACAGCCTGCCGAAGGTCGAGATCGCCGACCACCTGGCCAGCCACGGCATCGCCGTCACCGCCGAGCGCCTGGCCACCGACGAGATCGGCGTCATGGATGCCTTGCTGTCGCGGGCCTTCGATCTCGGCGCCGATCTGCTGGTGATGGGCGCCCATAGCGGCATCGGCCTGTCGTTCCTGAGAGGCTCAGGGACCCGCTTCATCCTGCGCCATATGACGCTGCCGGTAATGATGTCGAATTAGTTTTTGGTCCCTCAGGCGCCGGGCGGCGGCCTCCGGCCGCCTTGGCTACGCGCCAACAATGGCGCGGGCGCTCAACGCGCCAGTCGCTACGCTCCCTTTTTGGTCCCTCAGGCGCCGGGCGGCGGCCTCCGGGTTATTCCACCCGCGCCGCCTGTTCCCCCAGGCGGTCGCGGGCGGTCTGCGCCATGACCTCGGCCACCTTCGGAGAATTGGTGATGAAACGGCGCAGATCGGCGGCATCCAGGACCAGCAACTGGCAACGGCTGCGGGCGGTGACCGTGGCGGTCCGGCGGGTATCGCGCAACACGGCGATTTCGCCGAAAAAGTCGCCGTCGCTCAGCAGCGCCGGATCGGCACCGCCGAAATCCGCCGACAACAGCCCGCTGATGATGAAATACATACGGTCGCCCACTTCGCCGATGCGAATCACCACATCGCCCGGCGCCACCGAGCTGTAGCGCAGAAGATTGGTGATTTCGGCGATATGGTCGGCATCAAGGCTGGAAAAGAACGGCACCCGCGCCACCATCCGCCACACCGCCAGAAAGTCCCGCCGTCGCATTTCCTCGGCAAAACCGGTGGCGAGGATCGACGCCGGAAGCGCGAACATGGCGATGCCCAGCATGGCCACGCACCCGCCCGCCAGCTTGCCCAACCCTGTCACCGGCACCGAGTCGCCATAGCCGACGGTGGTCAGCGTCGCCACGCTCCACCACATGGTCGCCGGAATACTGGTGAAGTTGGGATTGATGCCGCGCTCGAGAAAATACAGCATGGTCGAACTGCCGAGCAGCATCGTCACCAGGATGAAAGCCGCCGACTGCAGCGGCCGGGCCTCCCGACGCACGACCGAGGCCAGGGTCTCCAGGGCCGGCGAGAAGCGGGCGAGTTTGAGAAAACGCAAAATGCCGAATAGGGCATCCCAATCCCCCGGCCCCGGCACCGCCACTTCGACGAAGAAGGGCAGCACGGCGAACAGATCAATCAGCCCGTAAAAGCTGGTGAGATAGCGCCAGACGGCGGTGCGCCAGCTTTCCCGTTCCACATCGCGCGAGATCACCGTGGCCGCGCACCTCACCCCCAGATCGGCCAGCAGGACGAATTGCGCCGCCACCTCGGCGGCCAGCGCCAAAGATCCTTGCGCCACCACCAGGTCCGGGACGGTCCGCAACACCTCCACCAGAGTGGCAAGGATCACCATACCGGCGACGAAAAACCGGTACATCACCGCGCTGCGGGTCGGAAACGGCCCGCTCTCGGCCAGCCGGACGACCAACGGCATGGACGCGTAGGTGTACGATGGCACCGAAGTGTTCCCCCAATCGGATTATGGCTTCACCATAACGCCAATGCCGCCGTCCGGACAATGGTTTGCGCCGACCGGGCGGGCCATCTGCCGAGGATGAAACCTCTCCCGCTTGCCTTTGCCGCCTGTTTGCTGGCTTCCGGCGCCGGCGCCGCCGAGCTTCGGGAATTCGACGCCGGCGCTTTTGAACGTGCCCGCTCGGCGGGACATCTGGTGATGCTGATCATCAGTTCCGGCCAGACCCTGGTCGAAGCCGATCTGCCATGGCTGGTGGAACGCCTGAGCGACGACGATATCCTGGCCGACGCCCAGTTCTTCCACCTCGATTTTCAGCGCCAGCGCAACCAGCTGGCGCCATTTCATGTCGATCGCGACGGTACCGTCATCGTCTATCGCGGCCGCCAGGAACGCGGCCGCACAATCGGCCCCACCGACGAGGGAAGGCTGCGCCGGCTGCTGGAAGGGGCACGGTGAGCGAAGCGGATCGCCTTCAGTGAGCTTCGGCCCAAGTGGCGGCGACGCCCATTTCCACCAGCAGCGGCACGTCCAATTTGGCCGCCCCTTCCATCACCTGGCGGACCACCGCCGCCGTCGCCTCGGCTTCGGCCGCCGGCAGTTCGAACACCAGTTCGTCATGCACCTGCAACAGCATGCGGGCGGAGAGGCCGGCCGCCGCCAGGGCCGCCGGCAGGCGGATCATCGCCCGCTTGATGATGTCGGCGGCGCCGCCCTGGATCGGCGCATTGATGGCGGCCCGTTCGGAAAAGGCGCGCATCGCCGGATTCTTGTCGGCGATACCCGGCAGGAAGCATTTGCGGCCGAACAGGGTGGTGACGAAGCCCTGCTTGCGGGCCAGCGCGCGGGTCTCGTCCATATAGGCGCGGATTTCCGGATAGCGGGCGAAATAGGCGTCGATGTAATGCTTGGCCTCGCCGGTGGGGATGCCCAGCTGCTGGCCCAAACCGAACGGACTGATGCCGTAGATGATGCCGAAATTGATCGCCTTGGCCTGGCGGCGGATCTGCGGATCCATGCCTTCGACCGGGACGCCGAACACCTCGGAGGCGGTCACCGCGTGGATGTCGGCGCCCTCGGCAAAGGCCCGCTTCAGCCCGTCGATGCCGGCGACATGGGCGACCAGACGCAATTCGATCTGCGAATAGTCGGCCGACAGCAGCAGGTTCCCCGGTTCGGCGATGAAGGCGCGGCGAATGCGACGGCCCTCCTCGGTACGGATCGGAATATTCTGCAGATTGGGGTCCGAGGAGGACAGCCGGCCGGTGCTGGTGGCGGCCATGGCGAAAGAGGTGTGGACGCGCCCGGTGGCCGGATTGATCTGGCTGACCAGGGCATCGGCATAGGTGCTCTTCAGCTTGGCCAGCTGGCGCCAGTCCAGCACCTTGCGCGGCAACGGATGCAGCGGCGCCAGTTCCTCCAGCACCTCGGCGCCGGTGCTCCAGGCGCCGGTCTTGCCGCTTTTCTTGCCGCCCGGCAGCTTCAACGTCTCGAACAGGACCTCGCCCAGCTGCTTGGGCGAGCCGACATTGAACGGCACGCCGGCCAGCAGGCCGATCTCGCTTTCCATCTCGGCCATGCGCCGGCCGAATTCCACCGACATCCGCTCAAGCTCGCCCTTGTCGACCTTGATGCCGGCCGCTTCCATCGCCGCCAGCACCGGGATCAGCGGCCGCTCCAGGGTTTCGTAGACGCTGACCAGATGCTCGGCGACCAGGCGCGGCTTCAGATAATGATGCAGCCTGAGGGTGATGTCGGCATCCTCGGCGGCGTAATCCCGCGCCTTGTCCAGCGGCACCTGGTCGAAGGTCAGCTGGTTCTTGCCGCTGCCGCAGACCTCGGCAAAAGTGATGGTCTTCTGGCCCAGATACAGCCCGGCCAGTTCGTCCATGCCATGCCCATGGGCGCCGCTTTCCAGCACATAGGACAGCAGCATGGTGTCGTCCACCGGCGCCACCGTCAGGCCGTCGCGGGCCAGGACCTCGATGTCGAATTTGATGTTGTGACCGATCTTCAGTACCGCCGGATCGGCCAGCAGCGGCTTGACAGCCTCCAGCAGCCTGTCCTTGGGGATCAGCCGGGGAACGGCGGCGGCGGGGGCGGCACCCAGATCGAGGCTGCCCTGGGCCGGGCCGGCCGCATGCAGTACCGGGATATAGCAGGCCCGCCCCGGGCGGATGGCCAGGGATATCCCGACCAGCCGGCAGGTCTGCGGATCGAGACCGGTGGTTTCGGTGTCGACGGCGACCATCCCGGCGGCCGTCGCCTCGGCAATCCACGGCGCCAACTGGGCGAGGTCGAGCACCAGCTCATAGTCGTTGGCCACCGCGAGCGGGGCCGCCCGCGGCGCATCGGCGGGAGCCTCGGCGGCGGCCGCCGTCGTCGCCGCTGCCGGACGTCCCGCCTCCAGGCGGGCAAGGATGCTGCGAAAGCCGTGCAGGCGCAGAAAATTGGCCAAAATGTCGCGGTCGGGATCGCGCCGCCCGAAATCCTGCAACCGTTCCGGTACCGGAACGTCATCCCTGAGGCGCACCAGCTCGCGCGACAGGCGGGCCTCGGCGGCATGCGCCAACAGCGCTTCGCGGCGCTTCGGCTGCTTGATTTCATGGGCCCGCGCCAGCAGCGTCTCGAGATCCCCATAGTCGCCGATCAGCTGCGCCGCGGTCTTGACGCCGATGCCGGGCACCCCGGGAACATTATCGGCGGCATCGCCGGCCAGGGCCTGGATGTCCACCACATGCTCGGGTCCAAGGCCGAATTTCTCCACCACCTCGGCCGGGCCGATGGCGCGGCCCTTCAACGGGTCGAACATGGCGATGCCGTCGCCCACCAGCTGCATCAGATCCTTGTCCGAGGACCAGATGGTGACGCGGGCGCCCTGCGCCACCGCCCGGCGGGCATAGGTGGCGATGATATCGTCGGCCTCGTAGTCGGCCAGCTCGACGCAAGGCAGGTTGAATGCCCGCACGGCGTCGCGGATCAGAGCGAATTGCGGCACCAGTTCGGGCGGCGGGTCGGGCCGATGGGCCTTGTATTCGGGGTAGAGGCGGCTTCTGAAGGTGGCGCGGCCGGCATCGAACACCACCGCCAGATGATCGGCATCGGTGTCGGTCAGCAGTTTCATCACCATATTGATGAAACCGAAGACAGCGTTGACCGGCACCCCTTCCGGGTCGCTCATCGGCGGCAAGGCATGGAAGGCGCGGAAAATAAATCCCGAGCCGTCCACCAGGGCGATGTGGCGCACCTGATTACCTGATCAATGGCCGTGGTCGGCGGAGGCCCCGGCGGCAAGAACGAAAGTACGGCTGCAATAGGGACAGACCACCTCGCGGCTCGGCGACTTGAAGGTCAGATAGACCTTGGGATGACCGGTGACCGGGCCGTTGCCCTCGCAGGCGACGGAGGCGCTGTCCACAGTGACGACGTCCTTGGACATGGAAATACCTCGCTGACAATTCTTCCCGTCCGGAGGCCAGGCATTGACCCCTGGGACGGCCGGATGATAACCATTGCCGCCGATGGATCAATCCCCCTTTCATAACATTCCCCTGCCGGCCGCCGCGGTCGACCTTCGGGACCTCACCAAAGTCTATGCCGGGCGCGGACGCGAACCGGCGAAGACGGCGCTGGACGCCGTGTCGCTGAAGATCCCGCGCGGCTCCTTCTTCGGTCTGCTGGGGCCCAACGGGGCCGGTAAATCGACTCTGATCAACATTCTCGCCGGACTGGTGGTGAAGACCTCCGGCCAGGCCCGGGTGTGGGACTTCGACATCGACACCGACGAGCGGGCCGCCCGCTCGGCCATCGGCGTGGTGCCGCAGGAACTCAATCTCGACCCGTTCTTCACCCCGCGCGAATTGCTGGAGGTGCAGGCCGGGCTGTATGGGGTGCCGAAACGCGAGCGGCGCACCGACGAGATCCTGGCCGCGGTCGGGCTGGCCGACAAGGCCCATGCCTATGCGCGGACGCTGTCGGGCGGCATGCGCCGCCGCCTGCTGGTGGCCAAGGCGATGGTGCACAGCCCGCCGGTGCTGGTCCTCGACGAACCCACCGCCGGCGTCGATATCGAACTCCGGCGCCAGCTCTGGGACTATGTCAAAAAGCTCAATGCCGAAGGCACCACCATCCTTCTGACCACCCACTATCTCGAGGAAGCCGAGGCGCTGTGCGACCGCATCGCCATCATCGACCGCGGGCGGCTGGTCGCCAACGACCACACCGCCTCGCTGTTGCGCCGGCTCGACAGCAAGGTACTGACGGTGGTTGCCGACCACGACCTCGCCGAGATACCGGCGGCGCTCAGGCCCTTCGCCCCGGACCTCAAGGACGGCCGGCGGCTGGTCTTTCACCTCAAGCCAAGCGCCGTCGGCGTCGGCGCCGTTCTCGAAGCCCTGCGGGTGGCCGGTCTGGCGGTCGCCGACCTGACCACCGACGAGGCCGATCTTGAGGACATCTTCCTGCAGCTCACCCGGCATACAGCGGGGTAATAGACACGGATGAACGCGGATCCCAACGGATGAAAACGGATGGTTTTTTCGGCGCCTGCGGCGCTATTTTTTTATCCGTGCGTATCCGTTGGCATCCGTTCTCATCCGTGTCCAAGACATTGAAAAGCGTGCCCCTCGCTTTGGCCCTGCTGACCTCGGCCTGCGCCCCCGTCGTCATCGAGGCCGGGCCGCCGGTCGACGAGCCGCGGTTCGAGGACCATCGGGCGGTGATGGCCGACGGCCTGTCCCTGCCGCTGCGTTCCTGGCTGCCGGCGCGTGCCAAGGCGGTGGTGGTCGCCGTCCACGGGTTTAACGACTATTCGGAAGCCTTCGATGACGTCGGCCCGCCGCTGGCGGCCCAGGACATCGCCGTCTACGCCTTCGATCTGCGCGGTTTCGGCGAGGCGCCGGGGCGCGGCTACTGGGCGGGCCAGCAGGTGATGGCCGACGACCTGGCCACCGTCGCCCGCCTGGCCGCCGCCCGTCATCCCGGACTGCCGCTGTACCTGCTGGGTGAAAGCATGGGCGGGGCGCTGGTGATGACGGCGATGACCGACCGGCCGCATCCGCCGGTGGCCGGGGTGATCCTGGCGGCGCCGGCGGTGTGGAACCGCGACAGCATGACTATTTTTGAGCGCGCCGCCCTGTGGCTGGCCTCCCACACCATGCCCTGGCTGACGCTCACCGGCCAGGGGCTCAACATCCGTCCGTCCGACAATGATGAGATGCTGAAAAAACTCAGCCGCGACCCGTTGATCATCAAGGAAACCCGGGTCGACGCCATCCACGGCCTGTGCGACCTGATGGATGACGCCGCGGCGGCGGCGCCAAGGCTGCATGTGCCGGCGCTGATCCTGTACGGCGAACATGACGAGGTGGTGCCGGCGGAACCCACCTACCGAATGATGGCCCATCTGCCCAACAACCCGGTGCCGCAGCGCAAGGCGGTCTATGCCAATGGCTATCACATGCTGTTGCGGGATCTGCAGGGCAAGCTGGTGATCGACGACATCGCCTGGTGGATCAGCCGGCCCGGCGAGGCGCTGCCCTCCGGCGCCGACCGCCGGGCGGCGGAGATCCTGGCCTCAAGACGGCAGATGGACGAGTAGGAAAAAAGCGTTCACCGACAGCAGGGTGCCGAGGACGCCGATCGCCGCCGCCCCCTTGACCAGGAAACGGGTGTCGGTGGCCGCCGCCGCCGAGGCCAGCACGATGGCGATCTGCAAGGCCGCCTCGGCCAGGGCGAAGCCGTGTTCGCGATGTTCGACCTCGTCGCGCTGATGCTCCAGCGCTTCCGCCTTGGCCTTCAGTTCCTTGCGCCCGCTGCCGTCCGTTTCTGTCTCGTAATGAGTAATATTGTCGCGATAGCGCGCCGTCAGGTCCTGCAGGCGGGCCTTCACCGGCGCCGGCAGATCGGGCGTCACCAGCATGGTCTCCACCTGGTCCAGCGCCAGCTTGGTCGAAGTTTCGCGCACACCCTTGGCCTGATAAAAGGACCAGGTGTCCGAGACCCGGATATTGGTGGCGATCAGGTCCTTGGTGGTCTTGTTGCCACCCAGCGCGGTGATGGCCAGCACCATGGCCAAAAGAGAGATCAGCACCGCCGTGCGGCGGCGGAAATTATCCTCTTTTTCCTCTTTCGCCTCATGTTCGGCGATCGATTCGGCGATTTCTTCAATTTCCATGCGGCAGATGATTAAGCATCGGCGGCGCCGCGTCAATCGGCTATAAAATTTCCCCATGGCCACCCAACCCGCCCTCGCCATTCCCGACTTCCGCCGCTTCATCCTCGCCCGCGTCGCCGCCAATTCGGCCCAGCTGATGCAGTCGGTGGCCATCGGCTGGCAGGTCTACGACATCACCCACGACCCCACCGATCTGGGGCTGGTCGGCCTTGCCCTGTTCCTGCCGCAGATGCTGCTGTCCCTGGTCGCCGGTCATGTCGCCGACCGTTTCAGCCGCCGCCGGGTGATCCAGATCTGCCTGGGAACACAGGCCCTGGCGGCGCTGTTGCTGGCGGCCCTGGCGGCCAAAGGCGCCGGTTCGGTGCTGCCGATCCTCGGCATCCTGCTGCTGTTCGCCGCCGCCCGGGCCTTTCTCGGACCGTCGATGCAGTCGCTGCTGCCGCTGCTGGTGCCCCGCGAGCACCTGCCCAATGCCGTACTGTGGAGTTCCTCCTGCTGGCAGATGGCGGTGGTGGGCGGCCCGGCGCTGGGCGGGCTGCTCTATGGTTTCGGACCCGAAATGGTCTATGCGACGGTGGCCGGCCTGCTGATCCTGGCGCTGCTGACCATGGGCTTCATCGCCGGCGGCCGCTCGGCACCGCCGGCCGGCGGCGCGTCGCTGAAGGATGTGCTGGCCGGGGTGCATTTCATCCGCTCGCGGCCGGTGCTGCTGGGGGCGATGTCCATGGACCTGTTCGCCGTGCTGTTCGGCGGCGCCACCGCCCTGCTGCCGGTCTACGCCCGCGACATCCTGCTGGTCGGCCCCTGGGGCCTGGGGCTGCTGCGCAGCGCCCCGGCGGTGGGGGCGGCGACCTGCGGCATGTGGCTGGCCCATCATCCGCCCAAGGGCCGGGTGGGACGGGCCATGCTGGTGGCGGTGGCCGGATTCGGCATCGCCACCATCGGTTTCGGCCTGTCGACCAGCTTCCCGCTGTCCCTGGCCGCTTTGGTGGCGATGGGCGCCTGCGACATGGTCAGCGTCTATGTCCGGCAAAGCCTGGTCCAGCTGTCGACGCCGGATGCCATGCGCGGCCGGGTGACGGCGGTGAGCCAGGTGTTTATCGGCGCCTCCAACGAATTGGGGGAATTCGAATCCGGCATCACCGCCGGCTGGTTCGGCGCCGTGCCGGCGGTGGTGCTGGGCGGCGTCTGCACCCTGGCCGTGGTCGCCCTGTGGCGCCGCCGCTTTCCCGAACTGGCGGCGGTGGACCGGCTGGGCGGGTAGTCTTCGCCGATTAGGAAATATCCCGCCTCACGGCATTTAATCGTCCAATGCATTGGCGCCTCAGACTTGATGATCGTCAAGGCTAAAACCCCGATATTTTCTTAACCATTTAAATAACGAGGCTGATATCGGCCCGTTAGAATTTTGCATTTGGCCGGATCTTGAGGCGTATTCCGTTTCTGGTGTTATCAGGATACTTCCTTTTGGTAGGAGAATTAATGCTTTTACCCTGGCAGATACATACGAATGGCATATGACCATCGGGATAGCACTCTTTCTGAAGTATCCGCGGAATTCCCCAGCCGGGTAATAGCCATCAAATCTGTGAGCGCAACAATATCTTTTAATAACCAATCAGGCCGCCAGCAGAAACCATCGCTGAAATGGCAACCGTCGCCTTAAAATGGGAGGATACTATGTTCAGGCTGTCATTGGAATTCGATCCATTTAAAGTCAAGGTCATTACCGTACTATCAGTTATATTTTTTATCGCCGGCGTCGCGGTTCTGGCCGCCTATAACAGCGCTGTTGACTACACAAATAGTCTATCATTCTGCGCTAATACTTGCCATGAGATGTCAATTCCCTATGGGGAATATCAACAGTCAAAACATTACCATAATTCTTTTGGTGTCCGCGTCACCTGCCCTGACTGTCATGTTCCCCACGACAAATGGACCAACACCCTGTTTGCCAAGATTTTGGCTCTTCACGATCTGTCTGACCATCTTTTTGGTCACATGTCGGGGGTCGTCGACACGAAAGAGCAGTTCGAGAAAGACCGCCTGGAAATGGCCAAGAAGGTCTGGGCGCGCATGAAGGAAGACGACTCGCGCGAGTGCCGCAACTGCCATGCCATCGATGCCTTGACCTCCAGCGATCAGAAACAGGGTGTGAGGGGGATCCATCTCGAATCAATCGCCACCCACGAGACCTGTATCGATTGCCACAAAGGTCTGACGCATAAGCCTGTCCATACGCTGGCTGGCGGTCCGGCAACGGCATTCATCGACATCCAATAAATCCGCAGGAGACCGACAATGAACTCCTCTGTCAGAACAGCGCTGCTGATGGCCGCGATCACCAACTTGGCGGCGCAACCGACCTGGGCCGTGGAATGGGACAAGATCCCGGGAAAACAGGTTCAGATGTTTTATCCGGGGCAACAGTCTTGGGAATGGGTGCTGAGCCAGGGAGAACACAAGGGGGAAAAGAAGTTCCGCGACGGCAAGAACTGCAAAGGGTGTCATGGCGGAGAGGAGGCCGATATCGGTGCCACGCAACTCTCCGCCAAGGGGTCGGGAGACACCGCCGGCAAACCGGGAATGATCGCCGCCACCGTGAAATTTGCCCGGGAATCGAACAATCTTTTCGTCCGTCTGGATTTCGCCGAGGGCGCGCAGCCCGACAGCAGGATGGATCCCAAGAACGCCACCAAAGTCACCATCATGCTGAATGATGGGAAAGTGTCTCCCGCCAACCGCGCCGGGTGCTGGGCCGCCTGCCATGATGACCTGAACACCATGACCAGTGCCGGAGAACGGAAACGGACCAAGTATCTCGGTGCATCACGGGTTACCCCCACCCGCCAGGGGGGCGGTGACAATATCAAGCCGTCCGATGAATTGGCCAAGCTGCGCGCCGCCGGATATTATCTTGAATACTGGCAGGCACTACTCTCGCCGGGGACTCCGGCCAATTCCAACGCCTTCACCGTCCTCGACCGCCGCGAGACGATCACACCCAATGCCGTATCCGCGGATGCGACCATCAAGGATGGCGTCTGGTCGGTGACGTTGAACCGTCCGCTGCATGCCGGCGAGCCATACAAAGATATCGAGCCCGGCAAACCGTATACGGTTGGCTTCGCCATCCACAGCGGTCATAGCGCGGCGCGCTTCCATTATGTCTCTTTCGAATATTCCCTGGCCTTCGATCAGGGAGGTGCCGATTTCATCGTTCAGTAGGGCCTCCCGCCCCTTTGGCTCAAGGTTTCAGTGAGTGAAATTCAAATGATACTGTGAAGGTCAGCGGATCGGTTGACGCATGCTCAGGCGGCGGCGGGAAGGGCGCCGCCTCGCGGGCTGTAGGAGCGGCTTTTCCCATCGGCACCGACAGCCCATTGTCCTAAGTGACCTCTCTCCCCTATATTAGAGTTCTTGGCTTAAATGAGGTTTGAACCATGAATGCAATTCATGGCCGGGTTTCGAAATCCGGGCGTATCAGCCTGCCCGCCGAATTTCGCAAGGCCGTCGGCCTCGACCATGGCGGCGATGTGGTGGTCGAACTCAATGGCAGTGAAATTCGGATACGGACGGTTGACGAGGTAATTTCTCATGCCCAGGCCCTCACCCGGCAACTGCTTGGAGAAAAAACGTCAGCATCGGTCGACGCTTTTCTTGCCGAGCGCCACAGAGACGCGTCACAGGAATGATCACCTCCATCCTGGATGCGTCGGCCCTTCTGGCCGTTCTGCTTGGCGAACCAGGCAGCGACAAGGTTCGCGGCGTCTTGGCCGATTCTGGCATCAGCGATGTCAATCTGAGCGAAGTCGTCGGTCATTTTGCCCGCAATGGTGCGACCGAGACGGACATCAGGTCGGTGCTCGACCCTCTGCCAATTGAACGGTTCTCATTCGACGGAGAGCTTGCCTATGCCGCGGGACTGCTGCTGCCGTTGACAAAATCCGCAGGCCTGTCTTTCGGTGACCGCGCTTGCCTGTCACTCGCACAACGGCTGGGCGTCAGGGTACTGACCGCCGATCGAGCCTGGCAAAATATCGCCGCGGCAGTCGCCATCGACATTGAGGTCATAAGGTGACGCAGCAAGGTGGATCCCAGCTTGCGCTGGGATAAACCCCAACATTTTTGTTGCTGAGCGGCGTCGATGGCCGGAACAAGTCCGGCCATAACGTTCAATCAGAACAATGAAGTTTTTTACCTTACTCGTGCGCCAATTCCCACATCTCCGGCGAGCGCCACAGACGGGACTTCAGCAATTCCCGTTCGTAAATGAACTCTTTGGGCAAGCGGTCGAAGAACTTCTCGAAATGTTCCTCATGGGCGCGGGCCTCGGCAGAACCGGCGTCACGG
>DUZF01000078.1 GCA_013349665.1 Rhodospirillaceae bacterium
CGACACCCTGGGCCACAGCATCGGCGACCGACTGCTGCAGGCGGTGGCCGAGCGTCTGTCGGATCACGGATCGCATGACCGCTTCATCTGCCGCCTGGGGGGCGACGAATTCGTTCTCGGCGTCAGGCAATGCCAGGAGGCCGGCGCCCTGGCGGCGGCGGCGGAGATCGAGCGCTCCTTCACCAGGCCGTTTTCCGTGCAGCAGATGGAACTGTCGGTCAGCACCAGCATCGGCGTCGCCATCGACGAGGGGCTGAGCCGAGACCCGCTGGACCTGCTGCGGGATGCCGATATCGCGCTGTACCGCGCCAAGGAACATGGTCAGGCGCAGATCGAAGTGTTCAGCGCCGAACTCAGGGACGCCATCCTGATCCGCCACCGCCTGGAACACGACCTCGCCCGGGCCATCGCCGCCGGCGAGATCTTCCTGGTCTACCAGCCCATCGTCTCCCTGTCGGATAACCGGCTGATCGGCTTCGAATCGCTGGTGCGCTGGCGTCACCCGGATCTCGGGCTGATCAGCCCGGTGAAATTCATCCCCATTGCCGAGGAAACCGGCCAGATCCTGCCGCTGGGCCGCTTCATCCTCGGCGAGGCGGCCAAGGCGTCGGCCGCCTGGCGCGATCGCTTCCCGGCCGCCGCCGGCCTGTCGGTCAATGTCAATCTGTCGCCGCGACAGATGTGGAACGAAGACTATATGGAGGAAATCATCGGGTTCCTTCAGACATTGCCGCCGGGAAGCCTGAAAATCGAGGTCACCGAGGGCATGACCATCAGCAATCCTGAAATGGCCGAGGTCCTGTTGCAACGGTTTCACCAGATCGGCGTACCGTTATGCATCGACGATTTCGGCACCGGCTATTCTTCACTGGCTTATCTGCACCGGTTTCCGTTCGACGTGCTGAAAATCGACAAGAGTTTTGTCACCGGGATAGAGACCTCGCCGGCTCAATGCCGCCTGGTCCGCGGCATGATCAACCTGGCCCATGAATTGGGGATGGTGGTGGTCGCCGAGGGGATCGAATCCGAAGCGGAAAATCAACAGCTGAAGGATCTCAACTGCGATTTCGCCCAGGGCTATCTGTTCGCCAGGCCGCTGCCCTATGACGAGGCGACGGCCTATCTGCTGCGTCAATAGACGCGCGGGACATAGATCTCCGACGGCATCTGATGACGGACATAATCCGCATGCCGCTCGCGGGCCGGCAGGTCGATCTGCGGATGCGGCACCTCGGCATAGTCGATCTGCGTCAGCAGGTGATGAATGCAGTTCAGCCGCGCCCGTTTCTTGTCCACCGCCTCGACCATCCACCAGGGCGCCTCGGGAATATGGGTGCGCTCGAGCATGGCTTCCTTGGCGATGGTGTAGAGCTCCCAGCGGCGGCGGGATTCCAGGTCCATCGGGCTCAGCTTCCATTGCTTGATGGGATCGGCGATCCGCATCTGGAACCGCAGATGCTGTTCCTCGTCGGTGATGGAGAACCAGTATTTGATCAGGATGATCCCCGAACGCACCAGCATGCGTTCGAATTCGGGCACGGTCCGGAAGAATTCCTCGACGTCGTCGTCGGAACAGAAGCCCATCACCCGCTCGACCCCGGCCCGGTTGTACCAGCTGCGGTCGAATAGCACCATTTCGCCGCCGGCCGGCAGATGGCTGACATAGCGCTGGAAATACCACTGGCTGCGTTCGCGCTCGTTGGGCGCCGGCAGCGCCGCCACGCGGCAGACCCGCGGGTTCAGGCGCTGGGTGATGCGCTTGATGACCCCACCCTTGCCGGCGGCGTCGCGCCCTTCGAAGATGACGACGATTTTGAGCTTCTTATGGACGACCCAGTCCTGCAGCTTGACCAGTTCTCCCTGCAGACGGAACAGCTCGCGAAAGTAACGACGCCGGTCGATGACGTCGGGATGGTCGGCCTCTTCCGGCAGATCGTCGAGAAGCCGGTGAAAGCTGTCGTCGCCTTCGTCATTGAGGACCATCTCGAACTCTTCGTCGAAGTCGTCCTCCCGCTCGGCACGGATACGTTTTGCCATGCGGGACTTGTCACCAGGGCGCTCATCCATGATGTATTCCTCCTGCTACTTCGGCAATACCACCATGGAGGCGGAAGGGTAAGTCATTACGTCAAAGAATCGCCACAAATCACCGCTAAAAACGAGGGCATGGAATCAGGAGGTTCACATGTTCACCAAGTCCCGGGCCATTTCCGCCATCGCCATCGCCGCCACTCTCGCGAGCGCCGTGCCCAGCCCGGCCCATGCCCGCGACGGGGTTAACGCCATCCTCGGCGGCCTGCTCGGCGTCGTCACCCTGGGCGCCATCGCCTCGGCCAATACCCAGCCCCAGCCGCCGGTTGCCTATCAGGTCTATGAGGCGCCGCCGCCGCCGGTGGTCTATTACGCCCCCTCCTACCCTTATGCAGCGCCGCCGGTGGTGACCTATGTCGAGCCCTACCGTCCCTATTACGGCCACCATCGCCGGTATTGGAATTGACCGCTGACGGCCCTCCCCATTCCGGCTATCTATAGCCGATGAGGGAGGGCTGATCATGGATGATGCAGAGCGCTTGGCGACGGAAATCCTCGATACCGTAAGGCGCACGGCGATCCATTACGGGTTGTGGTTCGCCAACGCGGTCAGCCGCTTCGGCATCGACCAGGCGCTGGAGATGGAACACAGCGCCGGCGACCGGGCGATGGGCATCGTCACCGAACGTCTGACCCAGGCGCTGGGGCTTGACGGCGACGCCGTCGCCGCCCTGGCCGCCCTCGGTCCGCAAAAACTGGACGCCCTGCGCGATGCCATGGCCAAAAACTGGCTGGTCTTCGACGGCGTCTGGTTCCAGGCGGTGGAGGAACGCGAAGGCATGGCGGCGGCCAAACAGGTCAACGACGCCTGTTGGCGGGATTTCGCGCCCCTGGAAGCCAAGCGTATCCTGGCGGTTCATGATTTGCCGGAAAACGGTGGTCTCGAGGTCCTCGCCAAGACCTTCCAGCATCGTCTCTACGGCATGATCTGCGAGCAGGAAGCGGTCTTCGAAGACGCCAACACCCTGGTGCTGTACACCCGTAAATGCCGGGTGCAGGAGGCCCGCAAGCGCAAGGGCCTGCCCGATTATCCCTGCAAATCCGCCGGCATCGTCGAGTTTCCCAGCTTCGGCCGCGGCGTCGACCGGCGCATCCGCTGCGAATGCATCGCCTGCCCGCCCGATCCCCATCCCGCCGACTGGTCCTGTGCCTGGCGTTTCACCCTGGACCCGGTTCCAAAGGGAAAAGTCAGCGAGATCCTGGCCGGCAGCCTCGACCTCAAGGGCAAACGGGTGCTCGATATCGGCTGCGGCGACGGCGCGCTGACCCGGCTGATGGCCCGCCATGGCGCCGTTGTCACCGGCATCGATACCGATGCCGGGCAACTGGCCAAGGCCCGCGCGACCCCCGTCGAGGCCGGGGAGAGCTATGTCGAGGGGTTGGCCCAGGCGCTGCCGGCGGAGGACCGATCGGTCGATCTGGTGGTGTTTTCCAACAGTCTCCACCATGTGCCCCTCGACCAGCAGGGCAAGGCTCTGGCGGAAGCGGCGCGGGTGCTGGTGGCCGGCGGCGAAGTCTTTATTTCCGAACCGCTGGCGGAAGGCCCGCATTACCAACTGACCCGCCTGCTCCATGACGAGGCGGAGCTGCGCGCCGGGGCGCTGGCGATGATCCGCGACGGCGGCCGCTGGGGCCTGACGGAGATTGACGAAAGCCTGATCCTGCAGGCCAGCCGCTATGACGACTTCGACGGCTTCCGGCAACGCCAGATTGCCGTCGACCCGTCACGGGCGCCACTGCTCGATCGTCAGGCGGAGCAACTCCAGGCCGCTTTCCTGCACTATGGACGCCGGGAGGCGGACGGCTGGCATTTCGACCAGCCGATGCGCATCAACCGTTTGCGGAAGAGCTGAACTGGTCGAAGGCCTCCAGCGCCATCGCCCCATACATCAGGGACGGACCGCCCCCCATGTAGACCGACATGCCGATGGTCTCCATGATCTCCGGCCGGGTGGCGCCGAGGCGGGCCAGTGCCTTGGCATGAAATGCCAGGCAGCCGTCGCAGCGGGCGGCGATGCCCAGCGCCAAAGCGATCAGTTCCTTGGTTTTCTCGTTGAGTACGCCGTCGGCGGTGGCCGCCTTGGCCATCGCCGAAAACCCCTTCATCACCTCCGGCGTGCCGCCGCGGACATCGCCCAGTCGGGCGGACAGTTCCCTGGCCAGCAGATCCCAATCCTTGATCATCGCGGTCAGGCTTTCTTGCAGGTCTTAAGGCCGAACGGCAGATAGGCGGGACACCAGCCGATGGCGCCGGTGGCCAAGGGGACGACGCCGATAAAGCCCCAGACGCCGATGATCCCGGCCGCCGCCAGGCCGATCAGCGCCAGGCCGCCGCCAATCCGCGCAATGCGGTCGACACCGCCAACATTTTTTTGCATGACTGTTCTCCGATGAAGTGCAACCGGCGACATCCTGCACCGGTCCGGGAGCGCCGTCGGTGACTTAATCACACGATCAAGCGGCTCAACGCCGCGGCGTCCGCCACCCTCACCCGCCCGCGGTGCAACTCAACCCATCCGCGGCGCTCAAAATCCTTCAATTGCCGCGAAATCACCTCGCGGGCCGTGCCCAGTTCGACCGAGATCTCCTGATGCGTGGCCTGCACGTCGCCGCCGCCGTCGGCGCGGCCGCGCAACCAGGCGGCCAGGCGGACATCGATGCGGCCGAACGCCACTTCCTCGATCAACAGCAGCAGATCGGCGATACGGGCCGCATAAACCGAAAAAATGAAGTCGCGAAACGCTTCCGATCCGGCCAGCAGGCCGCGGAAGGTGGTCGCCGGCAGCACCAGGGCCCGGACCGCGGTTTCGGCAATCCCTTCGGCGCCATAGAGCCCGCCGCCCAACAGGCAGTTGGTGGTAAGGACGCAGGACTGTCCCCGCTCGACCCGATAGAGAACGATTTCCCGGCCATTTTCGGCGACCTTCTGTACCCGCACGGCGCCCTCCTGAACCAGCAGATAGGTGGTGCAATCGCCGCCGTCACGGAACAGCACGGTTCCCGCCGGGATGTCGACCGAGCGCAGCCCGGCCTCGAGGATCCGGGCCCCGGCGGCATCGAGTTTGGCCAGGGCCGGGAAAGCAGCGGTGATTTCATGATCCATAACCGGGCATACTGCCCAAATCAGCGCCCTTGGGAAAGCTCGAAGGCCAGCAGGCAGAGCGCCGCCAGGGCCAGGGGCAGCAGATTGTAGACGGCGCGAAACAGCAGCAGGGCGCTCAACACCGCCGGAGCCGGCGCCGGGGTCATGGCCAGGACCGCCGCTTCGAACACCCCCAGCCCGCCCGGAACATGGGCCAGCAACCCCAGCAGATTTGCCATGACATAGAGGCCGAGGAAAGCCGCGTAGCTGAGCCTGCCATCGGTCGGCAGCAGGACATACAGCGCTCCCGCCGCCAAGGCCAGGTCGACCGCCGCGACGATGATCTGCGCCAGCGCCATCGGCAGGCCGGGAACCGCGACGCTGCGCCCGAAAATGCGCAGCGGCGGCGGCGACGAGGCGCCCCAGACGACATAGGCGACGACCACGGCGGCGGCGGCACCGCCCAGGCCGCGCAGGATCCCGTCGGGAAGAACGAACAGCGCCGCCAGCCTGGTCGGTTCGGCCAGCAGGGCGACGGCGGCAACGGTACAGGCTCCGGCGGCGAAGGTAACGCCGCAAAAACCGATGACGGCGGCAATTTCCGCCGCCGACAGGCCTGCCGCCCCGTATAGCCTGAGGCGGATGGCACCGCCGCTCAAGGTGGCAAAACCGGCACTGTGACTGACCCCGTGGGCGATGAAGGAGATCAGCATGACGCGGGCCGGGGCCAGGCGATGTCCGACATAGGCGACGCCGAGACCGTCGAATCCCGACAGGCTGAGATAGCTGCCGGCCGTCATCACCGCCGCCGACAGCAACGCCGGGCGCGGTGTGCGGCCCAACTGCCGGGCCAGGTCGGCGGGCTCGACATGGCTGAGAAGCCGCTGGATCATCACCAGGGCGGCGGCGAAGGCGGCCAACCCCAAAAGCGGCGCCATCCGCTTTGCAACGCCACTGATGCGGGTCCGGCGGGTATCCATGACGCATCCCTTCGATCCCGCAAAAACAGCGTATTACGCCGCCGGTTCCCGGATAATGGATGAAAATCCGTTGCTACCGGCATAGAACAAATGTTGGTATGCTCCGTCTATGACTTGGCGAATACAGGGAAGGCAGCACCGCGGATGATCCATTTGGCCAATATTCTCATCGCCGATGCCGACGCCGCCTCCGCCCAGGAACTGCTGCGCAAGGTCCGTACTCATGGCTATGACGGACGCACCGTCGGCAGTGTCGAGGCGGTGCTGAGTACCGTGCAGCAGGAACAGCCGGACATCATCCTGGTCTGCGCCCATCTGAACGGCGGCGACGCCTTCGAAACCGCCCGGGCGCTGCGCGCCATTCCGTCCTGCGTCGACATCCCCATCTGTCTGCTGACCGATGTCCGCACCGCCGATATCAAGACCCGGGCGCTGGCCGTCGGTCTCGATGACGTCTTGGCGCCGCCGCTGGATGAGACCAAACTGGTGGCCCGACTGCGTCCGCTGGTGCGGCTGTCGATCATGCAGGCCGAATTGCGCCGCCGCGCCGCCACCGCCCGTCAGTTCGGCGTCGAGGTGGCGGCCGACATTCCCCGCCCCGCCACCGACTCCGGCTATCCGGTTCTGCTGGTAGGGGCGCCGGCGACCGCGCTGGCGCCGTTGCTGGAGGGGGCGAAACTCAGTCAGGCCGCCGACACCGTCGAGGCCGAGGACCTCCTCTCCGGCAAGAATTTTGATGTCGCGCTGGTCGCTCCCGGCAAGGATCCGACCCCCTATCTCGAGCTTTGCGCCCAGACCCGCAACAACCCGAGGCTGTTCAACCTGCCGGTATTGTTTCTTGGCGATGCCCGCCGGACCAACGAAGCGGCGGCCTACCGCCATGGTGCCAGCGGCTATCTGGTGGCCCCGGTCGACCCCGGCGAGGTGCTGAGCTCGGTGCTTATCCTGGCGCGTCGCCAGCGTCTGCGCTGGGCCATCCGCGAAGCCCTCGGGCAAACCCTGCGCGATCCGACCCGCGATGCCGCCACCGGCGTCTACCGCCGGGAATTCCTCGACAGCTATCTTCCCCAGCGGGTCGACTTCGCCGGCAGTCACGGACGCCATCTGACCATCCTGTTCTTCCTGGTTCCCGATGTCGAAACCATCGGCCGGCAATTCGGCGAGGAACAGGCGGATCACCTGCGTCTGCAGGTCGCGCAATGGATCACCAGCCTGCTGCGCGGCGAGGACCTGACCGTCCGCTACGAGGAAAACGAGTTCTGCGTGGTCCTGCCGGACACCCCGAAGGACGAGGCCGACATCGTCATGAACCGCATAACCGGGGTCCTGGCCTATACGGATTTCGCCGTCAAGGAGGTTTATCATCCGGTCAAGGTTTGGGTCCGCGCCGGAGCGGCCGACCTCAGGCCCGGCGATACCGTCGACAGCCTGGTCGATCGCGCGCGGAGCGGCCTGCGGTAAACGGCGCATCTTGTCATTGCGGTCATCGTCCCCAGATACAGAGAGCATCTTCCTCTGTCGCTCGGTGGCCGATGAGTTTGGGGCGGGATAACCATTGGTCGAGTGAGATCCTTCGCATGGAGGATGAACATGACCGGCTGCGGGAAATGATCAGCGCCGTGTCGTTTGCCATCCTCAACGCCCGCAACCGCGCTCCCCGGCTTGACGCGCTCAGGCTGTTGCGCCAGCGTTTCGCCCTGCACTGCCGCCTGGAGGAGAGCATTGCCCAGCGGGCGGGCGAAGCCTGGCTGGATATGCTCTGCGACGACCATCGGGATCTGCTGGGAATGCTCGACCGCTGCCGCCCCTCGCTGATGGACGGCGACGACGCGCTGACCCGATCGCTGCTGGAAGATTTCGCCGATGCCCTGGCCCATCATGATCAGGCCGTCGATATGCCGGTATTTCGGCTGATCTCCGGGACCCAGGCGAATTCGAGTTTATAGAACGCGATCAAAGATCGCGTTCAGCCGCCATTGCGGCGGCGGCCAAGCTGCCGGAGGCAGCGCCCGGCGAGGGACAAAAAATCTAAATCCAAAGTAAAGATGACAATTTCCTGACCTCACTGTATTTTTCAACTGTGAGAATCGACGTCATCTTCGACACCATTTGCCCGTGGTGCTACATCGGCAAGCGCCGTCTCGAACGCGCTTTGGCTCAACGGCCGGAGATCAGCGCCGAGATCCGCTGGCGCGCCTTTCTGCTGAACCCTGAGATGCCGGCCAGCGGCGTCGACCGGCAGACCTATCTCGAGCGGAAATTCGGCAGCGCCTATCGCATCCAGCGCATTCTCGGCGCCGCCAGCCTGGCGGCCGAGGCGGAAAATATCCATTTCAATTTCGACCTGATGGAGCGCACGCCGTCGAGCATCAACTCGCACCGCCTGATCCATCTGGCCTCGCTGTCGGGTTGCCAGAGCGAGGTCGTCGAGTCGGTGTTCGACGCTTATTTCGTTCAAGGCCTGGACATCAGCGACATCGACATCCTGTGCCGCCTGGGCGCCGACTGCGGCCTGGATCCGCTGGAGTTGCGGGACTATCTGCTGGGCGCCGCCGGGGTGGCCGCCATCCGCACCGAAAACGCCCATATCCATCGCCTGGGGGTCAGCGGCATCCCCTGCTATTTCTTCAATGAACGCTATGCCGTGTCGGGGGCCCAGGACGTCGAGATCCTCACCCGTCTGCTGGATATCGCCCGCGAGCATGAGGTGGAGACGGCGGCAGCGTAATCGTCAGCCCGGGTTCAATGCCTCCCATTGAGCAGCAGGACCCTCCCCGCCAGGTAGGGATGCCCCGCCGCGATGGTCGCAAAGCGTCGGTCCGCAGTCACGACGGGACAGCCGGCGTTGAGGGCGACCGCCAAGTAAATGCAGTCATAGACGGTGTGCTGAATGTCCTGGGCCAAGGTCAGGGCTGAGGAAACGGTATCAGGTGATAGAGTGACGCAGGTAAGCGGTGAATCAGCCAAGTCCCGCCAGGCATCGGTCACCGCCGCGCGGGTCAATTCCCCCCGCCTGGCCTTCATCGCCAAGACATTCGCCGTTTCCACCCAGAACAACCCGGGTACGATCAAACGCCTTCCGGCAATCAATGCCGCAGCGTCATCCGAATCATGCTCATCAACAACCCACTTGACCCCGATACTGGCATCCACGACGAGTGTGGATGGCAGATCAGCAACGACCATCGCGAGCCTCGCGGATAAGGTCGGCACTGTCGGTCTGGGGTCGTTGTTCCGTGCGGGTTCTGGCCCTGGATCTTAGACCAGAAGCCCAATCATCCGGCTTGATAGGCAGGCACGCCTCGGCGATGATCGCTCGCACCTCGGCTTCTATGCTTCGCCCCGTCGCCGCGGCGCGACACCTCAGCGCTTCGTGCAGGTCGTCCCCGATGCCTCGGACGTTGATGGCTTTGACCAAAGTTCGCAACCTCGCATGATATCACTGGTATCAGTGTAATGATATCAGTGGCACATTTCAAGCCCGCACCAGCTTGGCCAGGTCCTCCACCATGGTCTGCACGCCGCGGATCCGCGCCCCGGTATCCTCCCAGGCGCGCTGGAACACCAGTTTGTGATCCGGACGCAGCTTGACCGAGCCCAACTGCCGACTGATGAACTGCACCAGCCCGGCCGGATTGGCAAAACTGTTATTGCGGAAACTGACCACCGTGCCCTTCGGGCCGGCATCGACCTTGTCCACCCCGGCGGCCTTGCAAAGCCCTTTGATGGCGACGATTTCAAGAAGATTTTCAAGCTCTTGCGGCATTTTCCCGAAGCGGTCTATGATCTCGGCGGCGAAGGCCTCGATCTCGGCCCGTTCGACCAGGCCGCCGATGCGCCGGTACAGGCCCAGGCGCACCGACAGGTCGGCGACATAGGTGTCGGGGATCAGCACCGGCATGCCGAGCGAGATCTGCGGCGACCAGTCGCCGGCGGCCTCGGGATCGATGTCCCCGGATCGTGCCGCCGCCACCGCCTCGTCTATCAGCTGTTGGTAAAGTTCGACCCCTACCTCCTTGATATGGCCTGATTGTTCCTCGCCGAGCAGGTTGCCGGCGCCGCGGATGTCGAGGTCATGGCTGGCCAGGGTGAAGCCCGCCCCCAGGCTGTCCAGGGTCTGCATCACCTGCAGGCGCTTCATCGCCGTCTTGGTCAGCACCCGGTCCGGCGGCAGGGTCAGATAGGCATAGCCGCGGGCCTTGCCGCGCCCGACGCGGCCGCGCAGCTGGTAAAGCTGCGACAGCCCGAACATATCGGCGCGATGGATGACGATGGTGTTGACCCCGGGCATGTCCAGCCCGCTTTCGATGATGTTGGTGGACAGCAGCAGGTCATAGGCGCCGTCGGCGAAGCCGGTCATCACCGCTTCCAGGGCGGAAGGCGACAGCTGGCCATGGGCGACGGCGACCCGCACCTCCGGCACCAGCACCTTGAGCCGCTCCTGCAGGCGTTCGATATCGGCCAGCCGCGGACAGACATAGAAAATCTGCCCGCCGCGATAGCGCTCGCGGCGGATGGCTTCGCGCACCACCACCCCGTCGAAGGGCAGGACGAAAGTGCGCACCGCCATGCGGTCGATGGGCGGGGTGGCGATGACGCTCATCTCCCGCACCCCGGCCAGCGCCATCTGCAGGGTCCGGGGAATCGGCGTCGCCGTCAGGGTCAGCACGTGGACGTCGGATTTCAGCGCTTTCAGCCGTTCCTTATGGGCGACGCCGAAATGCTGTTCCTCATCCACCACCAGCAGTCCCAGGCGCTTGAAGGCGATACCCTTGGCCAGCAGGGCATGGGTGCCGACGACGATATCGATCTTGCCCTCGGCCAGATCGCCGCGGATCTCCGCCGCCTGGCGTGCGCCGACCAGCCGCGACAGCTGACCGATGCGCACCGGCAGACCGGAAAACCGGTCGGTGAAGGTCTTGTAATGCTGGCGGGCCAGCAGCGTGGTCGGCACCACCACCGCCACCTGGCGGCCCTCCATCACGGCGACGAAGGCCGTCCGCAAGGCCACCTCGGTCTTGCCGAAGCCGACATCGCCGCAGATCAGCCGGTCCATCGGCCGGCCACAGCCCAGATCCTCGATGCTCTCGGTGATGGCGCGGGCCTGGTCCTCGGTTTCGACATAGGGGAAGCGGGCGCAGAACTCATCATACAACCCCTCCGCCGGCACCAGGCTGTCGGCCTCCTTCAGCAGGCGCTGGGCGGCCACCGCCACCAGATGGTCGGCCATGTCGCGGATGCGCTTTTTCAGCCGCGCCTTGCGGTTCTGCCAGGCCACGCCGCCCAGCTTGTCGAGCTGTACGCCGGCCTGATCGGAACCGTAGCGGGACAGCACGTCGATGTTCTCGACCGGCACGAACAGCTTGTCGCCGCCGTCATAGAGGACCCGCAGGCAGTCATGGGGGGCGCCGGCCACCGACAGGGTGACCAGGCCGTCATAGCGGCCGATGCCGTGGTCGACATGCACCACCAGGTCGCCATCCGACAGATTGACCGCCTCGGCCAGGAACTGCAGGGCGCGGCGTTTGCGCCGCGGCGGACGGACCAGGCGGTCGCCGAGGATGTCCTGCTCGGTGATTACCGCCAGACCGGCGGCGACGAAGCCGTGCTCGAGCCCCAGCACCGCCAGTGAGGCCGGCGCCGTCGGCTCCCACCGCTCCTGCGCCACCAGCCCGGTCAGCCCATGTTCGCGCAGCACGCCCGACAGCCGCTCGCCCGATCCCTGGCTCCAGGCCGCCAGCAGAATCCGGCGGCCGGCCTGGCGTTCGGCGTCGATATGCCCGCGCACGCCGTCGTAAAGCTTGGCTCCCGGCTGACGGCGCAGGTCGCCGAAGTCGCGCCCGGGGCGGCCGCCGGCGTCGATGGTCGCCGTCGCCCCTTCGGCCGGGGCGAACGGCCACAGGGCCGCCACCGGCCGGGCCGCCAGCAGGCGCGCCCATTCTCCGGCTTCCAGATGCGCCATGGCCGGCGGCACCGGGTTGTAGACCATGCCGCCCTCGATCACGTCATGGCCGCGGACGGTCAGCCGGGCCTGGAAATATTCCTGGATCTGCGCCAGGCGGGCCTCCCTCGCCTCCTCCACCTGATGGTCGACGATCACCGCGGCATCGGGCAGATAGGCGAACAGATGGTCGAGGCCGCCATGGAACAGCGGCAGCCAATGCTCCATGCCGCCGAACTTGGCTCCCGCCGACACCGCCTCGTACAGTGGATCGGCGCCGGACACCGGCCCGAACAGTTCGCGATAGCCGGCGCGGAAGCGCTGCACCGCCGCCTCGTCGAGGATTACCTCGCTGGCCGGCAGCAGGCGGAAGTTCTGGCGTTGGCCGGTGGAACGCTGGCTTTCCGGATCGAAGCTCTTGATCTCTTCCACTACGTCGCCGAACAGGTCGAGACGGACCGGTTCCTCGGCGCCGGGCGGAAACAGGTCGATGATGCCGCCCCTGAGGGCATATTCGCCGGGTTCCATCACCGTTTCAGCGCGGTTGTAGCCATGGCGGGAGAGGAAATCCTGCAACGCCGCGAGATCGATGGCGCGGCCCGCCGTCGCTTCGAAACTGGCCCCGGCCACCGTCTGCACCGCCGGCACCCGCTGCAGGGCCGAGGCGACCGTGGCCAGCACGATGCGCGGCCGATCCCCCGGTCCGGCGGCCAGCCGGGCCAGCACTTCCA
>DUZF01000079.1 GCA_013349665.1 Rhodospirillaceae bacterium
CCCCGGCTGGTCGATGTGGTCGAGGAACTGGGGCTGAAAACCATTCGCCCCGGCAGCATCGACGTGGCCCGCGTGCGGCAGATCGCGGTCGCCGGCAGCGCCGTCGAGAACGCCATCTCCTGGTTGCGGCCCGGCACTCTGCTGGTGTCCTCGGGCGACCGCAGCGACATCATCCTGGCCGCGTCCCTTGCCCATCTCAAGGGCGTTCCGCTGGCCGGCATCCTGTTCACCTGTGAGCGCGAGCCGGCCGAATCCGTCGCCGCGCTGACCTCGTCCAGCCAGTTCAACGGCCTGACCCTGCTGGCGACGGACAAGGATACCTATGAAACCAGCGTCCTGCTGGCCGGATTGAACCGCGGCGTCACCAAGGACGATCCCCTGCGCATGCAGCAGATCATCGAGGCCGTGGTGGAGCGGATCGACATGGCGCGCATCAAGAGCTTCATCGCCGAGCCCGGGGAAACCCATCTGACGCCTCCGGCCTTCCGCCACCGGCTGATCCAGATGGCCCGCAGCGCCAACAAGCGGATCGTCCTGCCCGAGGCCGACGAGCCCCGTACCTTGCGGGCGGCGGCCATCTGCCATGAGAAGCGCATCGCCCACTGCATCTTGCCGGGCGATCCGGCACGCATCCGCGAAATGGCCGAGATGCACGGCGTAGTCCTGCCCGACGACATCACCATCATTGACGCCCAAGCTGTCCGCGATCGCTACGTCGCGCCGATGGTGGAAATGCGCAAGAGCAAGGGCCTCACCCCCGAAGACGCCGCCGAGCAGCTGGAAGACACGGTTGTGCTGGGCACCATGATGCTGGCTCTGGGCGAAGTCGACGGCCTGGTTTCGGGTGCCGTCCATACCACCGCCAACACGGTTCGCCCGGCCCTCCAGCTGATCAAGACGGCGCCGGGCCAGGCCATCGTTTCCAGTGTGTTTTTTATGCTGATGCCCGACCAGGTGCTGGTCTATGGCGACTGCGCCATCAATCCGGATCCGAATGCCGAGGAGTTGGCGGACATTGCCATCCAGTCGGCGCAATCGGCCAAGGCTTTTGGCCTCGAACCGCGGGTGGCGATGATCTCCTATTCCACCGGCAGCTCGGGGGAGGGGGCGGATGTGGACAAGGTGCGCAAGGCCACCAAGCTGGCCAGGGAACGCGCGCCCGACCTGATGATCGATGGCCCGATGCAGTACGATGCCGCCAGCGTCGAATCGGTCGGGCGACAAAAAGCGCCGGACAGTGCCGTCGCCGGGCGGGCCAATGTTTTCATCTTCCCCGACCTCAATACCGGCAACACCACCTACAAGGCGGTGCAGCGCTCGGCCAATGTGGTCAGCGTCGGCCCCATGCTGCAGGGGTTGTGCAAGCCGGTTAACGACCTGTCGCGGGGCGCCTTGGTGGACGACATCGTCTACACCATCGCCCTGACGGCCATCCAGGCGGTGTGATCACAGCCGGATCGACCGGCGGCGGTATTTTCCCGATCGGGCGTGGTCTGCGGGCCTGAAAATGCATTGCTGCTGAGCCACAAATCAAGCGTAAAAACGCCCTCTGTTCGATCGCGCACAGACGCCGATACGCCCGCTCGCTCATAATCTATCTCAGCGCTCCATCTAATAACCTGCAATAGGCGCTCGACTTGGAGACGCTTGAATTTCACAACCGGAATTTTAGAAAGCGAGATTTCCTTATGGAACCTAAATTTAGACTGGTGCTGGCCGCCTGTGCCGGCATCGCGGTCTTGTCCGCCGTGTCGATGGTGGCCATCGCCGAGGAAAAGGTGTCAGGGTCCCTGAAGCAACAACTCGTTGGCACCTGGTTGCTTGTTTCCGCTGAAAACATCACCGAGGACGGCGTCAAGTCGCAACCGTTTGGTCCCAATCCGCAAGGTGTCTTAATGTTGGACAGCGGTGGCCGTTTTGTCGGCCTCAATCGCGCGGGAAGCCTTCCGAAGTTCATGTCGGACAGCCGCATGAGCGGGACAATTATCGAAAATCAAACCATTATCCGCGGAAGTCTTGCCTCGTTTGGCACCTACACGGTGAACGAGACAGAAAAGATAATTTCACAGCATTACGATGGGAGCACTTTTGCAAACTGGGATGGTACCGATCAGAAGCGGTCCATCAGGGCTATCTCAGCTGATGAATTTACCTACACCACGAATGAGTTTGTTCCCTCCTATCCGGGATCGGGGAGGAAAGCCAGTAGCATGGTCCTGACCTATAAACGAGCCATGTAGGTTTCAGGTTTTCCCATTGGAAGGAGAATATTTATGGCTGGCGCACCGTCCGAATTGTACCGAAAAGCAACCCCCATGAAGGCGGCAAACCTGCCTTCCCATCATCGAGGAGGGCAGGGCCGTCAGAGCGTCGCCCACAGTTTCACGGTCGGGCAGAGCCTGAGCTTTTCACCCAATATTTTTGATTCGGCGGCACGGCAGGGCATCTACAAAGTCGTTCGCCTGTTGCCCGCCGAAAGCGGCCATAATCAATACCGGATCAAGAGTGTGTTCGACGGACATGAACGGGTTGCGCAAGAGGGGCAACTTTCTTTGGAATAGAGGCATTATGTTCGCACGCACAGCGTTTAAATGGAGAGGCGGCGGCATTTGGCAGGATGGTGTCGAACAAATATTAATAATGTTTATGAGAATGTTTGCAGATATTTAATGGCCGCAGTCAATTGTTGGGGCTCCAATTTCGAAGGGTGAAATAGAACGTCGATCCTTCTTCCGGACACGATTCAACCCAGATTTTCCCCCCATGATGTTCGACAATCTTCTTACAGATGGCGAGCCCAATACCGGTGCCTTCGTATTGGTCTTTGCCGTGTAACCGCTGGAAAATCTGGAATATCCGGTCGTAGTAATTGGAACTGATGCCGATGCCGTTGTCGGTAACCGCGAACCGCCAACCGCCTTCACAGGGCTGACACTTGACATGAACCACCGAGCGCCGCTCGGAGTGGCGGTATTTGATGGCGTTGCCGATCAGGTTTTGAAACAGTCGCGTCAGTTCCCCCCGGTCGCCCATCACTATCGGCATCTGATCGTCCTTGGTCACGTCGCTGTCCGTTTTTCCGATCAAAGCGGCAAGGTTTAAAATGGCATCTTCAATCGCAGTGGCGCTGTCGACAGGATTGGGGGGCAATGGATTCCTGCCGACACGAGACAACTCCAACAGTGCAAGGACCATGTGATCCATCCGCACCGCGCCGCGTTTGGCGAATCCCAGATATTTCTTTGACTCTTCGCTAAGTTGAGGATTGCGTCTCTCAAGCAGTTCAAGATAATTGCTGATCATTCTCAGTGGCTCTCGAAGATCGTGAGAGGCAACATAAGCGAATTGCTCAAGCTCAGAATTAGAGTCCGTCATCTTTTTTTCGGCATTTTTTCGATCTGTAATGTCGCGTATGTTACATTGTATTACTTTTACTCCATCACAATCGTAACTATTGCTTACAAACTCAACCTGCATTAATCTCCCGGAGATTGTTCTAAGGGGAAGGTTCTCGTATCGGACGTGGCCATTGGTTTGTATTTCAACAAACATCTCCTTGCTTTGCGCGATGTCCGCGAACGGTCCGACCTCCCATAGTTTCTTGCCGAGAAATTGCGCATGCGAATAGCCAAGCATGGCAATGAGGTAGGGGTTGACGTCTTCGATCTGGGCGGTGTCGGCATTGAGAAGGAGGATGCCGTCCAGCGCAGTTTCGAATAATCGTCGATAACGAATTTCGGAAACCCGTATTAATTCTCGAGCCACACTAGTGAGTGGATCGGTTACACCGGTCATTTCCGGGTCAGGAAGGCTGTCCATTGCATTGTCCCGAAGGCCTGTATCGGCTCGTTTCTCGTCGCCAAGAATGACGGCGCTCTCGCCGGCTCTCCATTGGCCTATTGTTGACACGTCCTTAAACAGATTTTTTTGATGACCGCCTGTTTCCAACAATAATTCTTGGAGTATCTGCCTCTTGATATGAATTGCGTTTTTTGTCAGTCGGATTAAACGGCGCAAGTTTATTAATCTTGCCGCCGTCAGCTAAGAATTTTACCACAGCCATATCCAAGGATTTACGTTCTCTGGCCGCTGAAAATTGGTTCATCATGGGTTTTGTCTTTCATTTTTGGAGGATTTGCCAAACTGGGCCGGCGTCTGAGGCCAAGCCTGTCTCGGTATCCTCGGTTCTCCTCGCGCGGTCGCCTTTAAAGCAGCGGTCATCCCCGAGCTCGACTGACTAATCATAAAAAGCGCCTTCAAATGAACAACGCGCTAACCTTTAGGTTAGGTAAGGTTGCGCAAAAGGTTGTTCACCAACATTGGAATCTGTCTGACTGTGAGATAGCCCTATATTCCGCGAGCCTATTTGCTGTGCGTGATTTTGTCCGTTCGCTGTCGCACATAACGAAAGATTCTAGTCGTTTTGCCTCCTGATCCACTTGAAAACCAACTGCTCGCGGCATTGCCCAAAGCGGAATTTTTGCGCTGGCTGCCGCAGCTGGAATTGGTAGAAATGCCGCTTGGCCGGGTGCTCTATGAGTCCGGGGACAGGTTGGCGCATGTATTCTTTCCCACCACCGCCATCGTTTCCCTGCTGTATGTCATGGAAGACGGAGCGTCCGCCGAGATCGCGGTGGCCGGATATGAAGGCATTGTCGGGATTTCCCTGTTCATGGGTGGTCAATCGACGCCAAGCCGCGCGGTGGTGCAAAGTGCTGGGTATGGTTTTCGGCTGGAAGCCAGTCTGATGATGCAGGAGTTCAATCGGGGCGGCCCGGTCATGCACCTGCTGTTGCGTTATACCCAGGCGTTGATAACCCAAATGTCGCAAACAGCCGTCTGCAATCGACATCACTCCCTGGACAAGCAACTGTGCCGCTGGCTTCTACTCAGCTTGGACCGTCTGCATTCCACCAATCTGGTGATGACCCAGGAACTCATAGCGAACATGCTCGGCGTGCGGCGTGAGGGGGTAACCGAGGCGGCCGGCCGATTACAAAAAGCCGGACTGATCCGCTACCAGCGTGGCCACATTACCGTGCTTGACCGGGAGGGGTTGGAACAGCGGTCCTGTGAGTGCTATGCCGTCGTAAAAAGTGAATATGATCGCCTGCTACCGGATGTCACAGCGGTCTGAGATCGTCAAACCTATGTTTCGACGGATTGGTACGACAGCGCACAGACTGCTTCTTAATGATCGGCTAGCCTAACCATTGTGGTCTCAATGATCATAGTCCCTCACTCCCGTGGGGTGACCTCTCGCCGCCAGCCATCCCCCCCCCAGGCTGCGCAGCGAGCCCAGACACCGCCTATTCGTCCCCACGAATAGGCGGTTTCTCTTAAAAGGTGTAAATAATGACGTCGGTCGGCAGGCAGAACCTCAATTTGTCAATTTCTTCCGCAGGTTTACCGGTCCTGAGCGGCGAAGCATGTCGCATAGCTCCCGCATGCGCCGGCGTTGGTCGTACAACTGGTCAATCAGCGAGAGTACGATGGGTAAGACTTCCTCATTGACCTGCATCTCGTCGCGCAGTTCCTGGATCAACCGTACCCGCGCCACATCGATTTCCTTGAACATGCAGTCGTCCGTCTGTCGGTCTGGCCGGACCCAGTCGTTGGAAATCCAGCGTTCCAGATCCTGACGTTGCAGGCCGGCCAGTTGTGTGATCAGCATGTCTATGGAAATCATTTCCCAACTCCCAATGCTTGCCTCGGGTCAACCGTCTTCTCCGGTTTCCAGGCGCGGAGGAAATCCTCCAATTTGCCGTCCACCTCTCCAAGCACCAGGCGCAGGGTAGCATAGAGATCACCTGCCGGATGGGCGCCATGCGCCGGCACGCCCCGGCCACGCAGGCGAAGCTCGGTGCCATTGTCGGATCGGGCCGGGACCCGCATGCGCACCGCACCGCCAGGCGTCGGCACGTCGACGGATCCACCAAGCACAGCTTCAGACAGGGAAATCGGCAAATCCAGCCGGATATCCCTGCCGTCGCGCACAAAATAGCGATGTGGGGTGACGTGGATTTTTATCAGGACATCGCCTTTAGTGCCGGCGGTTGCGTCGGCGGCCCCTTGGCCGCGCAGCCGCAGCGACAGGCCGTCTGCCATTCCCGGGGGGATCTTCACATCCAGCGCCCGGCCGTCGGGAAGGGTCAGCCGCCGCGTCGCCCCGTTGATGGAGTCAAGAAAATCTGTTTCCAGCGTGTAGTGCTCGTCACGACCCCTTGCCTTGCGACCGGCGCGCCGGTTCTCATTGAACACCGAGGCAAACAAATCATTCAGGTCCTCAGTGTTCCAGTCTTCCGGAGGCGCGCCGTTTCGGCCATATCGGCGTCCAGCTTCACCTTCGGCATAGTGGCGATAGGACGACTGCGGCGCCCTTGCCTGTCCGGCTGCGTCAATCTCTCCGCGATCAAACTGGCCGCGCTTCACCGGATCGGAGAGGATGGCGTTGCAGGCGGAAACAACCTTGAAGCGTTCTTCCGCTTCTGAGTTTCCAGGATTGAGGTCGGGGTGATACCGCTTGGCAAGATTGCGATAGGCGGTGCGGATGTCCTCCTGGCTTGCGTCTCTTGATACGCCAAGGACTTCGTAGGGGGTTTCCACCGCAATTTGATCCTTAAATTAATGCCGATTTTTAGGTTACCTCCGGGTCGTACAGCGGTCTGTGCGTTATCGTACTCAGAGTGGGTCCGCACCGCCCCTGGAAAACCTCCGAGAGCCAGAGTGGTGCGGCTGTCCTGTCCATGGTTGACGCCATGAACCCGGCAATGGCGACGGCTTTGTCGCTCGTGAGCCAGGCCAAAGGGCGCAAAGCACCGAACAGTCGAGACTTGGCGGGCCCAGCGCCCCTCGCCTCGCCGGCCTGACTTGTCGCCTTACAGTTGACGCAATCCTAACGCCTCCCGGTTACCCGCATTTGGAATAGGCGCAACTGGTGCAGGTGTCGCAGCCTTCCGAGCGCAGCAGCGAAGGCTGTCCGCATTTCGGGCATTGCCGCAGCGGCGCATGGCCGAGATTGACCACCTGCTTGGCGGAGGCCGGCTCGCGGTCCTCGGCGGCATTGGGCATGAAGCCGATGCTGATCATGTGGCGTTCGATGACGTCGCCGATGGCGGCCAGCAGGGACGGCACATAGCGTCCACCCATCCACTGGCCACCACGCGGGTCGAAGACCGCCTTCAATTCCTCGACGACGAAGGAGACGTCGCCGCCGCGGCGGAACACCGCCGAGATCATCCGGGTCAACGCCACCGTCCAGGCGAAATGATCCATGTTCTTGGAATTGATGAACACTTCGAAGGGGCGCCGCCGCCCGTCCTGGACGATGTCGTTCAGGGTGATGTACATGGCATGGTCGCTTTCCGGCCAACGCACCTTGTAGGTGGCGCCCGGCAGTTCCTCGGGCCGGCTGAGCGGTTGCGTCAGATGGATCACCGCGCCGGCTTCGTAGGCGTCCTGGTGGCGGGTCCGCCCCGGCTCCAGCGGCAGTTCCGCCTGCGGTTCGACGGGCTTGCGGACTTCCAGCACGGCGCCGGTGACGTCGTTGGGACGGTAGGTGGTACAGCCCTTGCAGCCGCTGTCATAGGCCTGCTGGTAAACCTCGCGGAACTGCTCGAAGGGGATGCCTTCGGGAACGTTGATGGTCTTGGAGATGGAACTGTCGATGTATTTCTGCACCGCCGCCTGCATCACCACATGGTCGGTCGGCGTCAGGGTCTGGGCGTCGACGAAATAATCCGGCAGCGGCGTGTTCTCGCCTTTGAGGCGGCGGAACAGGCGCAGCGCGTAGTCGCTGACCTCTTCCTCGCGGCGGCTGCCGTCGGGCATCAGCAGGCTGCGGGTGTAACTGAAGCTGAACACCGGTTCGAGCCCGGAGGACACGTTGTCGGCGAACAAAGAGATGGTGCCGGTGGGGGCGATGGAAGTCAGCAGGGCGTTGCGCAGGCCATGGCGGGCAATCGCCTCCCTGACCTCGGGGTCGAGGCCGCGGACGGTTTCGCCGGCGAGGAACTTTTCGGCGTCGTACAGCGGGAAAGTCCCCTTTTCCGCCGCCAGTTCGGCGGAGGCGAGATAGGCCTCGCGGCGCAGTACCGACAGCCAGCGCTCGGTCAGGGCGATGGCCTCGCGGCCGCCGTAACGGCTGCGGCACAGGATCAGGGCATCGGCCAGGCCGGTGACGCCCAGCCCGATGCGGCGCTTGGCCTCGGCCTCGGCGCGATGGCGGGGCAGGGGGTAATTGGAGACGTCGATGACATTGTCCATCATGCGCACGGCGCTGCGCACCAGGCTTGCCAGGCGACCCTCGTCGAGGCGGGCGGTCATCTCGAACGGATGGTCGACCAGACGGGCCAGATTGATCGAGCCCAGCAGGCAGACCCCATAGGCCGGAAGGGGCTGTTCTCCGCAAGGATTGGTGGCGTGGATGTCCTCGCAATACCAGAGATTGTTCTGCCGGTTGATGCGGTCGATGAAGATCACTCCCGGCTCGGCATAGGCGTAGGTGGCCCGCATGATGCGGTTCCACAGCTCGCGGGCCGGCAGGCTTTTGTACACCACGCCGCCGAAGGACAGTTCCCAGGCGTCGTCATCGCGCACCGCGGCCATAAAGGGATCGGTGACCAGCACCGAAAGATTGAACATCCGCAGGCGGCCGCCCGCCTGCTTGGCGTCGATAAAGGCTTCGATATCCGGGTGGTCGCAGCGCATCACCGCCATCATCGCGCCCCGGCGGGACCCGGCGCTCATGATGGTGCGGCACATGGCGTCCCACACATCCATGAACGACAGCGGCCCGGAGGCGTCGGCCCCCACGCCCTTGACCGGCGCCCCCTTGGGACGCAGGCTGGAGAAGTCGTAGCCGATGCCGCCGCCCTGCTGCATGGTGATGGCGGCTTCCTTCAGATGTTCGAAGATGCCGCCGATGTCGTCGGGGATGTCGCCCATGACGAAGCAGTTGAACAGCGTCACCTTGCGGCTGGTGCCGGCGCCGGCCAGGATGCGTCCCGCCGGCAGAAAGCCGAAATCGTTCATCGCCTCGAAAAAGGCGGTTTCCCAATGCTGGCGTTGGCCCTCGTCCTCGACCGCGGCCAGGGCGCCGGCAACCCGGCGCCAGCTGTCCTCGATGGTTTTGTCCACAGCTTCGCCGCTGGCTTCCTTGAGCCGATATTTCATGTCCCAGATCTGTTGGGAAATGGACGCCATCTGGGTCATTGCCTTGCTCCCCGCCACAATTCAATCAGGTGGATCGGACCACGAGCCGCGATCCGTCAGTGGATTTTACGCAAAGAAAATCCTGCGGTTTCAAGGCCGATGGCTTTGACTCTAGGTGTCCGGGCCGCCTCCGTCAAGGCTTTGTTCTCTTTTTGTTTCCACAACAAGGACCGCCGGCAGGGTGTTGATTCTGTTGCTCCGTCTGGGGTTATGCACCTTTTTCACCGGGGGTATGCGACGGTCGGCGAGCATCCCGTCCACACGGTTATCCACAGCGCTGGAGATGCGGGTGGCGGGCCAGGCCCTCGGCTTCCAGGGCGCGGGTGGCGGTTTCGATGCGGTTTTGCAGCTCGTCCATGAAGCGGCGGCGGTCGAGCCCCTCGGGCATCGCCGGCAGGATCTCCAGGGTGATGCGGCCGGACTGCCGGAGAAAGGCGTTGCGCCCCCAGAACAGCCCGGAATTGAGGGCTACCGGGATCACCGGGATGGCCAGCGCCCCGTACAGCATGGCCACGCCGGAATGATAGTCGCCGGTGGTTCCCGGGGCATAGCGATGGCCCTCGGGAAAGATGATCACCGGACGTCCCTCGGCGACGGCGCGGCGCGCCCCCTCGACCATCACTTTGAGGGCCTTGACGCCGGCTTTGCGGTCGACCGGGACCTGGCCGGTCTTGCGCATGTACCAGCCGATGAAGGGCAGCGACAGCAGTTCGATTTTGAGAACGTAGGCCGGATCGCCGACCAGGTGATGGAAGATCATGGTGTCCCAGGCCGACTGATGCTTGGCGGCGATCAGGACGGCGCCCGGCGGCAGGTTCTCGCGCCCGCGGATGTCGAAGGTGATGCCCAGCAGCAGGCGTTGCAGGAGATGCGCGCCGTCCAGCCAGACCTCCGCCACCCGCTGCACCCGCCGGCGCGACGCCAGGGCCAGGGTGGGAAGACAGGTCACGCAGAGCCCCAGGGTCCAGGCGAGGAAGACCACCTGATAGACGGCGGAGCGCAGATAGGCCATCGCCTAGCGCCCCGGCTCGTCGAGGCTTTCCGCCAGCTGGCGGATGCGGGCGGCGAGAAACTTGGTGTATTCCGAGGCCAGGAGATGGGCGGTGCCCGGCCACATCCACCACTGGTCGCGTTTGACGGTGTCGGGAAACACCGGATGCGCCACGATGGTGACATCCGGCATGGCGAAGCGGAATTCCATCAGGCTGCGCCGCATGTGGTAGTTGGCGGTCACCAGGCGCAGCGAGTGAAAGCCTTCGGCGCGCATCCAGGCGGCGGTTTCAATGGCGTTGCCCTGGGTATTGTCGGCAACATGGCCCAGCACGATGCAGCATTCCACCTCGTCCGGCTTCTGTCGTGACAGACGCAGCAGTTCGGCGACGTCGAGGCCGCGGTAAACCCCGGAGACGAACAGTTTGCCGGCGATCCGCCGGCGCAGCAGGTCGAGACCGGTGCCCAGGCGCTCGGTGCCGCCGGTCAGCACGACGATGGCGTCGGTCGGGGTGGTCTGGTCCTCGACCTGATCGGGGAGGCTGGCGGCGAACCACACCAGCCCAGCCAGCCAGGCGGCTCCGATCAGCAGCAGCGGCAGGGTCCAGGGCAACAGGGAGAGGGTGTCTCGGCGGCGGCGCATGGTGGTCTCTTAAAGCATTTTGGCCAATGTCCGGTAAACGGCGGCGCGCGCGGTCAGCCCGGCCAGCAGGGCGGCGATCAGCGGCAGCGTCAGCACGGCGATCCAGCCGCCCAGCGGCAGCGACAGATCGGAGAGAAAGCCGCCTTCCAGGCGATCGGTGCCGACGGCGATGCCGAAGATCACCGGCAGCGTCAGGCACAGTCCGATCAGCCCGCCCTTGAAGCCGAGGAACACCGCGCGCGAGGCGAACTGGCCGGCGATATAGCCGTCGGCGGCGCCGATCAGATGCAGGACCTCGATGACTTCCCGGTGCACCGCCATGGCGGTGCCGGTGGCGAAATAGACGGTGGCCGAGGTGACGGCGCCGATCAGCACGACGACGGCGATGGCCAGCCATTCGATGGCCCGACTGAGATAGATCAGCCGGTTCAGCCAGACGCGATGGTCGTCCAGCGAGGCGCCGGGCACCGATTTGGCCAGCTTGGCCGCCAGCTCGACCAGGTTGACGCCGCCATTGCCCTCCAGGGTGACATCCAGCAGCGCCGGCAGCGGCAGTTCCTTCAGCAGGTCGCTGCTGCCCAGCCAGGGCGCCAGCAGGGTCACCAGCTGTTCCTGGGACAGCGCCCGCGCCCTGGCGATGCCGGGGGTGTTCTCGAGAATTCCGATCGCCTGCTCGACCCGCCCGCGGGTCCGTTCGGCGGATTCCGCCGCCTCGCCGGGTGCGGCGGCGATCTCCACCGTCAGGGTGCCGGCGACGTCGCGGTCCCAGCTGCCGATCAGCGTGTTGAGGATGAACACCCCGGCCAGGGCGACGGCGCTGAGGAACACCATCGGCGCCACCAGCCAGGGCAGATAGGCGCCGGTGGAGTCGTCGGACAGCGGCAGGTCTGAGCGTCCGCCGATCATGAGGGGGTCTCCGTCATCCGCGCATGATCCTTCCGCGTTCCAGAACCAGGCGCGGATAATCCATCCGGGATACCAGATTTTCATTGTGGGTGGCGACGACGACGGTGGTCCCCAATTTGTTCAGCTCGTCGAAAAGATACATCAGCCGCATGGCGATGCTGTCGTCGACATTGCCGGTGGGTTCGTCGGCCAGCAGCAGGTCGGGGCGGCCGATCACCGCGCGGGCGATGGCCACCCGCTGCTTCTGGCCGCCCGACAGAGTGGGCGGATGGGCGTCGATATGGTCGGCCAGACCGACCCAATTGAGCAGGTCGGGGACGAATTTCCGCACATCCTGCTCGCTGGCGCCGGCGATCCGCAGCGGCAGCGCCACATTGTCGAGGGTCGACAGATGGTCGAGCAGCCGGAAGTCCTGAAACACCACGCCGACGCGCCGGCGCAGGGCCGGCAGCTCATAGCGCCGGGCCACCGAGGTATCGCGGCCGAACAGCAGGATGCGCCCGCGGCTCGGCCGCTGGGCCAGATAGATCAGCCGCAACAGCGATGATTTGCCGGCTCCCGACGGGCCGGTGAGGAAATGAAATGATCCGGCCGGCAGGGCGAACTGGAGATCCTGCAGGATCTCCGGCCCACGGCCGTAGCGCACGGCGACCCCGTCGAACTGTACGACATTGGCTCTTTCCGCAGCGTGTTGCCTGGCCATTCCACCCCTCTTGGATGAGTGGCAGGATTACATGGGGCACACACTTCGTCCAGCGCGCGCTTGTGTTGTAAAAAAGCCCCGCCTATAAAGGCTTATGTTTTCTCGCGACGTTAGGCCGATGATCGTCACCTGTCCAAGTTGCGAAACCCATTTCAATCTGGCCCCGGCGGCTTTGGGGCCGGAGGGACGGGTGATGCGCTGTGCCCGCTGCGGGCATAAATGGCATGCCAGGCCGTCGGCCGCCGCCGCCGTTCCCGCCGTGACCCCGGCCGCCGCTCCCGCCGCCCGTGCCGCCGCTCCCGCCGCTGCCCCGCCGCCGCCCAAGGCCGCCGCCGCCGCGGCGCCGC
>DUZF01000080.1 GCA_013349665.1 Rhodospirillaceae bacterium
CCTTCTGCCAATCCCTGCTGCGCCGCTTTCCGCTGGAGGCCGGGCTGGCGCCGCATTTCCAGGTGATGGATGACCGCGACTCGGCGGAAATCCTCGCCGCCGCCCGTGAAACCGTCCTTGCCGCCGCCGCCGGCCGCGCCGAGCTGGCGGCGGCCCTGGCGGTGCTGACCGGCCGCGTCCGCGAAACCGGCTTTTCCGACCTGCTGGGGGAACTGGCCGGCGAGCGCGGCAAATTCACCCGGCTGCTGGCCGCCTATGGGTCGGTGGACGGCGTCATCGCCGCGCTGGGCCACCGGCTCGGCCTGGCCGAGGGGGACAGCGCCGCCGCCATCCTCGCCGCCGGCACCGTCGACGAGGCCTTCGATGTCGCCGGGTTGCGCCGCGCCGCCGAAGCCATGCTGGCCGGCAGCGAGGCCGAGGCCAAACGGGGACGGGTGATGGCCGACTGGCTGGCCGATCCGCCCGGGCGTCCGGCCGCCTTCGACGCCTGGAGCGGCGCCGTGCTGACGGCCAAGGGCGACATCCGCGCCACCCCCTGCGCCAAGCCGACGGAGGCGCGGGCCCCCGGCAGCCGTGAGGTGCTGCTGGTCGAGTCACAGCGGCTGCTGGACATGCGCGAACGCTTGCGGGCGGCGGCCACCCTGGAGGGCAGCGCCGCCCTGCTGCGCCTCGGCCAGGCGATCCTCGCCGAATACGCCAGGGCCAAGGAGGCCCGGGCGCAGCTGGATTACGACGATCTCGTCGACGGTGCCGTTACGCTGCTGGAACGACCCGGCCTGTCGGCCTGGGTGCTTTACAAACTGGACGGCGGTATCGACCATCTGCTGATCGACGAGGCCCAGGATACCAGCCCCGACCAGTGGCGGGTGGTCAGCGCCCTGACCGGCGAATTCTTCGCCGGGATCGGTGCGCGCGAGGAAGAGCGCACGGTGTTCGCCGTGGGCGATGCCAAACAATCGATCTACAGCTTCCAGGGCGCCGATCCGCGCGGCTTCGAGGCGATGCGCCGGCGCCTCGCCGAGGCGGTGCCGGCCGCCGGCAAACGATGGGACGAGGTCAGCCTGGAATTGTCGTTCCGCTCGGCGCCGGCGGTGCTGACGGCGGTCGATCTGGTGTTCGGCGGCGTCGCCGGCGACGGCGTCGTCGCCCCCGGCCAGACCTTGATCCATCGTCCCTGGCGGGCCGGCGCGGGTGGTCTGGTCGAACTGTGGCCGCCCATCGAGCCCCGCGAGCGGGACGAGCCGGAGCCTTGGAAGCCGCCGGTGGAAAGGGTCCGCGGCGACAGCCCGCGGACCCGCCTGGCGCGGCTGCTGGCCGCCCGCATCAAGGCGATGGTCGGCGGCGAGGAGCGGCTGGCGTCGCGGGACCGGCCGATCCGCCCCGGCGACATCCTGGTGCTGGTGCGCCGGCGCAATGCCTTCGTCGAAGAACTGGTGCGGGAATTGAAGGGGCATGCGGTCGCCGTCGCCGGCGCCGACCGCATGATTTTGACCGAGCAGATGGCGGTGATGGACCTGATGGCCCTCGGCAACGCCCTGCTGCTGCCGGAAGACGACCTGACCCTGGCCACCGTGCTGAAGGGGCCACTGCTCGGTCTCGACGAGGAGCAACTGTTTCAACTGGCCCATGGCCGGGCCGGCAGCATTTGGGAGGCGCTGCGCCGGCGCCGCGACGAGGCGCCCTATGGCGAGGCCCTGGCCCGTCTCGAGGGATGGCGGGATCTGGCCGATCGCATGCCGCCGCATGACCTGTTCGGCCGGCTGCTGGTCGAAGGCGGCCGCGCCGCCCTGCTGGCCCGCCTCGGCCCCGAAGCCGAGGACCCGCTGGACGAGTTCATCGGCCTGACGCTGGCCTATGAGCGGCTGCACCCGCCGTCCCTGCAGGGCTTTCTCGGCTGGCTGGAACAGGGCGGCATGGAGATCAAGCGCGACATGGAAGCCGCCGGCGGCGCCGTGCGCATCATGACCGTGCATGGCGCCAAGGGGCTGCAGGCGCCCATCGTCTTTCTGCCCGACACCCTGCAGGTGCCGAGGAAGAGCCGGAAGCTCGTCACCCTCGAGGAGGACGGGCTGATGCTGTGGGCGCCCGCCGCCGACGACCAGGAGGCGGTCTGCCGCGCCGCCCGCGCCGCCGAGGCGGTTCGCCGCGACCAGGAATACCGGCGCCTGCTCTATGTGGCGATGACCCGGGCCGAGGACCGGCTGTATATCTGCGGCTGGGCCGGCCGCCAGGCGCCGCCAGACGGCAGCTGGTACCGGCTGGTGGAAAGCGCCCTTGCCGACCCTGCCGAAACGGTGGCCGATCCCTGGCTGGCGACCCGGGCCGAGAGCTCCGGCGGCACGGTGCTGCGCCTGTCCAGTCCGCAGACGGCGGCACCACAAGGCACCAGCCGGCCGGATGCCGTCGGCGAGGCGGCGGCCCTGCCGGACTGGGTGCGCCGCGCCGCGCCGGCGGAACCCCGCCCGCCACGCCCGCTGGCACCGTCGCAGGACGACGGCGAAGAAAGCTGCGGCGCCGGTCCGCCGCTGGGATCCGATGGCGGGCGACGATTCCGCCGCGGCCAGCTGATCCACCGCTTGCTGCAATCCCTGCCCGAGGTCGCGCTGGCCGAACGCCATGCCGCCGCCGCCCGCTTTCTCGGCCGCCCGGCCTGGGGACTGTCGGTGGCCGAACAGGTGGAGATCGCCGGCGAGGTGGGAACCGTTTTGGCCGACCGGCGGTTCGCGCCGCTGTTCGGACCGGGAAGCCAGGCGGAGGTGCCGCTGGTCGGACGGATCGGCGACCGCCTGGTCTGCGGCCGGGTCGACCGGCTGCTGGTCACCGGCAGCGAAGTGCTGGTGGTGGATTACAAGACCGACCGCCCGGCGCCCGACCGGCCGTCGGCGGTGTCACCCGGCTATCTGCGACAGATGGCCGCCTATCGGGCGGCCTTGGCCTGCATCTATCCCGGCCGCCAGATCGTTTGCGCCTTCCTGTGGACCGACCTGCCGCGGCTGATGCCGCTCGACGGGCGCCTGCTCGACGGCAATCTGCTCGCCGGGATCGATCCTCCGGCAATCGCAGCAGGAGGTGACCAGGATCAGTAGGGCGGCAAAAAAAATCAGGCGCATCATCACCGGCGGCTCCCGACGAAAGGGATAACTCAGGTCATGATAGCTCTTTCGTCTCCCGTCTTAAGTGTGGCGCTTCACACTCGGCCGGCTCTTGACGCTTGATCCACCTATACCTAGAGTCTTTCCCGTGAACCGGAGGTGGATGCAATGAAGCAAGTGACCGATAGCTCTTTCGATGCCGACGTATTGAAGGCGGAGGGCGCCGTTCTCGTCGACTTCTGGGCGGAGTGGTGCGGCCCGTGCCGGCAGATCGCTCCGGCTCTGGAAGATCTGTCCAAGGATCTGGCGGCCAAAGTGACCGTGGCCAAGCTCAATATCGACGAAAACCCCGCCACACCGACCAAATACGGGGTGCGCGGCATTCCCACGCTGATGATCTTCAAGGACGGCCAGGTCGCCGCCACCAAGATCGGGGCTCTGCCCAAGAGCAAGCTCTATGAATGGGTCGAATCGGTCGTCTGACCGAAAGGCATAACCCGCAAAGGTTGTGTATTCCCTGAGGCTGCCCCCATAATGGCAAACCGGCCAGGACAGGCCTGGCCGGTTTTTCTCAGGAGCAAAACCGATGGAACCAACATCGTTCTTGCTGCTGCTGAAGGTACATGTGATGGGGTGGATCGTCAATATCTCCATTGATGGTTGCCGCTTCATCATTGAGGCGTACCTAAGGTGGCGGCGGCGTGGAGCCTGGGCTTTCCAGGCTCCGGCTTCCCTTGAGAGAAGCCATAGCCTGTGGCAGGCCTCCGGGTTTTTTGCAAAACCCGGAGGCTCACCCATTGTCAGCGAGGATCGTTCCGGCCAGGTAAAGACTGCCGCAGATGAGGATGCGGGCCGCGCCCGGCCGCGCGGTCAGCGCCGCCACCGCCGCCACCGCATCGGGCGCCGGAGCAGCGTCGATTCCGAGGGCGAGGGCCATTTCGGCGAGGTCCGCCGCCGCCACCGCATGGGGCTCGCCGGGAATGGCAACGCCGGCCATGCGCCGCACCAGAGGCCGCAACGGATCGAGGAAACCGCGGTTGTCCTTGGTGTCCAGCATGCCGACCAGCAGATCCAGCGGCCGGTCGGTCCAGGCGGCGGCGATGTGACGCGCCAGGGCCTCGCCGGCACCTGGGTTGTGGCCGCCGTCCAGCCACACCTCCCAACCGGCCGGCAGACTGTCGACCAGCGGTCCTTGGGTCAGCCGCTGCAGGCGGGCCGGCCATTGCGCCCGCCCCACCCCGGCGGCGATGGCGGCGTCCGGCAAACCCAGCAGGCAGGCGGCGGCGGCGGCCAGACCGGCATTGTGCCATTGATGCGGACCGGGCAGCGACGGTGCTGTTAGGGTCAGTCGCCGCCCGGCGAAGGAAAACTCGGCGCCGTCAAGCTGCCAGTCGCGACCCTCCAGCAGCAAAGGCGAGGTCAGCTCGGCGGCGCGGCTCTCGATCACCGCCAGCGCCTCCGGCGCCTGGCGCGAACAGACGCAAGGCACCCCCGCTTTCAGGATACCGGCCTTCTCAAAGGCGATGGCGGCCAGGGTGTCGCCGAGATAGGCCTGATGGTCGAGTGAAATGGCGGACAGCAGGGTCACCGCCGGCCGCTCCACCACATTGGTGGCATCGAAGCGGCCGCCCAGGCCGGTCTCCAGCAGGCAGAGATCGGCCGGTCGGCGGGAGAAGGCGAGAAGGGCGGCGGCGGTGGTCACCTCGAAGAAGGTGATCGGCCGCCCGGCGTTTCGTTCTTCGCATTCGCCCAGCAGCCGGGCCAGATCGTCATCGCTGATGAGCTCGCCGCCGACGCGGATGCGTTCGGCGAAGCGCACCAGATGCGGCGAGGTATAGACATGAGCCGTAAGACCCGCCGCCTCGGCCATCGCCCGCAGCACGGCCAGGGTCGACCCCTTGCCGTTGGTGCCGGCGATATGGGCCACCGGCGGCAGGTGGCGATGGGGATCGCCCAGCGCCCCCAGCAGGCCTCGCACCCGGTCGAGGGCGAGGTCGATGACCTTCGGATGCAGCCGTTTCAGCCGCTCAAGGACGGCGTCAGGCACTCGTTTCGGGCCCGAATTCCTCGTCAAAGGCGTCGGGGGTATCCACCGCCAGGGCCAGCACCTGGCCGGCCGGCCCGTGATGACGCAGCAGGTTGATCAAGCGGCCGATGGTCTCGGCCAGTTTGCCGCGCGGCACTACCATGTCGACCATGCCGTGTTCCAGCAGGTATTCGGCCCGCTGGAAGCCCTCCGGCAATTTCTCGCGGATGGTGCTCTCGATCACCCTCGCCCCGGCGAAACCGATGATCGCCCCCGGCTCGGCGATATGAATATCGCCCAGCATGGCGAAGGAGGCGGAGACGCCGCCGGTGGTGGGGTCGGTCAGCAGCACGATATAGGGCAGGCCCTTATCCTTGACCTTGTCCACCGCCACGGTGGTGCGGGCCATCTGCATCAGGCTGAGAATGCCCTCCTGCATGCGGGCGCCGCCGGAAGCCGGAATGATGATCAGCGCCGCGTCCTGAAGCACCGCCAGTTCAGCCGCGGCGACGATGCCGTCACCGACGGCGATGCCCATGGAGCCCCCCATAAAGGCGAAATTGAAGGCCGCCACCACCACCGGCGAACCGCCGATGCGGCCATGGGCGACGATGATGGCGTCCTGTTCCGCCGTCTTGTTCTGTGAGTCCCGGAGGCGGTCGGAATAGCGCTTGGTGTCGCGGAATTTGATCGGATCGGCAAGGCTCTTGGCCAGTTCGATGCGTTGCCACAGGCCGCCGTCGAACAACATGTCGAGCCGCGCCTTGACCGCCAGACGCATGTGATGGCCGCATTGCGGGCAGACCGACAGGCTTTTCACCAGGTCGCGGTGAAAAATCATATGGCCGCAATGGGGGCATTTGTCCCACAGATTGTCGGGCACCTCGCGGGGGCGAACCAGGCTTTGGATTTTCGGACGAACGAAATTGGTTAGCCAGTTCATGGGCAACTCCCCGTCTCAATGCCGGCCGCCAGGTCCCTGACCAGGGCGAGCACGCCGTCCACCAGGCCGGGACCGGCGGCGCCCGAAGCGTCCAGACCGGCCGCCAGACGCTCGACGATGGCCGACCCGACCACCGCCGCATCGGCCAGTTTCGCCACCGCCGCCACCTGCGGCGCCGTCCTCAGGCCGAAGCCCACCGCCACCGGCAAGGACGTGTGGCGCCGCAATCGCGTCACGGCGGCGGCAATGGCCTCGGCGCCGGCCGAGGCGGTGCCGGTGACCCCGGCGATCGACACGTAATAGACGAAACCGCTGGCCTCGGCCAGAACCTGGGCCAGCCGCGCCTCGCCGGTGGTCGGCGCGGTCAGCACGATGACATCGAGTCCGACGGCGCCGGCCGGCCCGGTCAATTCGGCGGCCTCTTCAGGCGGCAGGTCGACGACGATCAGCCCGTCGACCCCGGCGGCGGCGGCGTCGCGGCAGAAGCGCTCGACGCCGAACACATAGATCGGATTGAAATAGCCCATCAGCACCACCGGCGTGCTGTCGTCGCCACGGCGGAACCGGGCCACCATCTCCAGCGTCGTCTGCATGCCGGCGCCGGACCGCAGCGCCCGCAGCGAGGCCGCCTGGATCGCCGGACCGTCGGCCATCGGATCGGAAAACGGCATCCCCAATTCGATCAGATCGGCACCGGCCGCCGGCAAGCCGTCGAGGATCGCCTGGGAGGTGACGAGGTCGGGATCACCGGCGGTAACAAAGGTCACCAGCCCGGCCCGGCCTTTCGCCTTGAGCGCCTGGAAGCGGGCGGCGATGCGGCTCATGACGGCGCTCCGTCGCCCAGGGCGTCCATCACCGTCGCCAGGTCCTTGTCGCCACGGCCCGACAGCGAGATCACCATGACATGGTCCTTGCCCAGGCCGGCGGCGGCACCGGTCGCCCAGGCCAGCGCATGGGCCGATTCGAGTGCCGGAATGATGCCTTCCAGGCGGGCGGTCAACATGAAGGCGGCAAGCGCCTCGTCGTCGGTGGCCGAGACATAGTCGATGCGGCCGATATCATGCAGCCAGGCATGCTCCGGGCCGATGCCGGGATAGTCGAGCCCGGCCGAAATGGAATGGGCCTCGTCGATCTGGCCGTCGGCGTTTTGCAGCAGATAGGTGCGGTTGCCGTGCAGGACGCCGGGCCGGCCACCCTTCAGCGAGGCGGCGTGGCGGCCGCTGGCCAGGCCGTGACCGGCCGCCTCGACGCCGATGATGCGCACCGACGGGTCGTCAAGGAAGGGATGGAACAGGCCGATGGCGTTGGAGCCGCCGCCGATGCAGGCGACCAGGGAATCCGGCAGGCGGCCTTCGGCGGCGAGGATCTGGCGGCGCGCCTCGTCGCCGATCACCGTCTGGAAGTCGCGCACCATCATCGGATAGGGATGCGGACCGGCCACCGTGCCGATCATGTAATAGGTGTCCTCGACATGCGCCACCCAGTCGCGCATGGCGTCGTTCATGGCATCCTTCAGCGTCGCCGCGCCGGCGGTCACCGGCCTGACCTCGGCCCCCAGCAGTTTCATGCGGGCGACGTTGGGGGCCTGGCGGGCGATATCGGTGGCGCCCATGAAAATGACGCAGTCCAGCCCGAACAGGGCGCAGACAGTGGCGGTGGCGACGCCGTGCTGGCCGGCCCCAGTCTCGGCGATAATGCGGCGCTTGCCCATACGCCGCGCCAGCAGGGCCTGGCCGATGCAGTTGTTAACCTTATGGGCGCCGGTATGGTTAAGATCTTCGCGCTTGAGATAGATCCTGGCGCCGCCGCAGCGGTCGGTCAGGCGGCCGGCGAAGGTCAGCGGGCTCGGGCGGCCGACATAGCTTTCCAGATAAAGCGCCAGTTCGGTGGCGAAGGCGGGGTCGGCCTTGGCCTCCGCATAGGCCCGCTCGACCGCCAGGATCGGCGGCATCAGGGTCTCGGCGACATAGCGTCCGCCGAAGATGCCGAAATGGCCATTGGCGTCAGGACCGCCCCTTAACGAATTCGCTTTTTGCATGGCTCCGACCGGTCTTGCGAAAGGCGGCTAATAAAGCACAAACCCACGCGGATGGTGAGCGGTTTTGGCGGTCCGCTCAGGGAAACCAACGGGCCTGCCCCCAACTGCCGCGTCGGAATGGATACACAAACTTATATATTTTGTCACGGCTATTGTCTTTTAGCTGCATATCTGATTAAGTTCACCCTTAAAAGCTGCAATGGCTTTGCCGCGCAAAGTATTTGCTGCAGACATCACGATATCTAGTCATATAAAAATATCGGTATTAAAATGCATGGGCAACATCCTAAATATTTATGGAACGCTTGTTTTCGTTCAGACCGCTTAGAAACACAAATTAGGGAGCTTCAGCTAGTAAACCCACCGGATCGTAAACTCAAACTTGTATTTGAACACATTCGAATTCTGCGTGACGTTCATACGGAAATTAATTGGCGACAAGCCGTCTCCGGGGCTTTTCAACAGCTTGATCATCTCATCGTTGCGACCACGTCATGCCAAAGACACATGACTGAGTTTTCCCAAGCGACCCCTGCGCGTTACCGGAGGCTGGAAGACGATATTCAGGCGGTCGCCGCGGCGATCGATTGGTTTCTTTCCGAACTCAAGTCATTCAGGCAAAGTCTCGACCTGTCGCCAAAAGAAAAAGAAAATAGATTTCAGAAACTTTCAAAGAAACTAGCCAATGCACTTCCACAACTCAATGAGTATATAAATAATTATGATTTTTTATGCAGAAATAGAGACGCTATGGCGTTGACCCTTTTACTCAATGATTCGGCTGCGCTTGGGACAGCGCGTGACGCAATAGAATTATGGGAGGGAGTATTTTCTGCTGAATTTCCGAAGCGCGCAGATAAGGTGTATACATTTAACTATATTTCCATGCGATTACATTTAGGTGGAATTGAATCCGCAACAAAAAGAATTAGAACGACTGTAATGCATGACCGATACGTATTCAGAAGTGCAGATATAGATCGTTTTGTTCGTAATGTTGCCGTAGGAATGAACTACCTCAAAGCTTTCCGCGACGCCATTAACAAGTTACAGCGACCAGATCTTTACAGGCGCAGTCTTTATGGAAAGTGACCGGTAAACCGTGGCGGGAGGGAGAGAGCTGAGGGGCGTTCCCGGAAAAGCACTAATTCGTCCGTTTGTCCGGCGTCACCACGAAGACAGGAAGACACGAAGAAAAAGAAATGCTGTCTTCGGTGAACAGTTCTGCCAAATGCGTCTCCTATAATAAGAAAACTTGGTCTTAAGAAAATGACACTGCATCCAGAATGGCTTTGGGCCGAATGTTTTCAAACCAATCCCATCAATAGTCATTGGCAGAACCTTAGATCAGTGTGCCAATTGAATCGAAAACTCACACTTGTATTTGAACATTTTAAAATTATGAATGATATCTATTACGCCATTGACTGGACAGAAGTCGCCTCGGGGCCTTTTCAACAGCTTGACCATCTTATCCATGCGGTCACGTCATGCCAAAGACACATGACTGAATTTTCCCAAACGGCCCCTGCGCGTTTCACCAGACTGGAAGACGATATTCAGGCCGCCGCCGCGTCGATTGATCGTTTTCTTTCCGAACTCCAATCATTCAAACAACGGGTCAGCCTGTCACCCAAAGAAAAGAAAGATAGACTTCAGAAACTTTCTAAAAAATTGGCCCATGCGCTTCCGTATTTCAACAGTTATATAAAAAATTATGACGATTTTTGCAGAAAGAGAGATCCCGAGACATTTACAATTTTGATAAATGATTCAGTTGGGATTGAGACGGCGCGTAACGCATTGGCATTATGGGAGAGAATATTTACCACTGAATTTCCGAAACACGCAGGACGCGTGTTTATTTTTAACAAGCGGGACTGGGTACGGAGAATGGTTGACCTAATATTTGCAATGGGCGCTGCCAGAAGGGCCGTCTCACGCGACGGTACCGCAGCATTCCTCAGCAGGGATGCAGATCGTTTTCTTCATCAGATTGCCGTTGGAATGAACTACATCAAAGAATTTCGAGACGCCATTAACAAGTTACAGCTGCCGGATCTTTACAGGCGAAGTCTTTACGGAAAGTGAACGGAAAAGCACTACTTCGTCCGCTTGTCCGATGTGCGTTCAGCGTCGCGGTCTTCCCATGTGGTGACCAGTTCAGCCAAAAACGTCTTCCAGATTTTTGGCGTCAAGGAGGCGCAGTCCCCATTCTTCCAGTTTTGTCGTGTCAGCGGCGGAGATGCGATCCTTGGCCCAACCCGGCAGAACTCCGAATTGACGTTCTAGTTGCCGGGTCAAAAGAGCGGCTTCACCATTCTGTCGCCCTTCCTGCAGGCCTTCCTGCAGGCCTTCCTGCCGCCACTGCTGCTTCCACTCCGACGCGCGTGCTGCCAACATGGTTCTCACCTCCAACAAATTCTCCGACACCTGAACGCCAGAGGACGATCTTTCTTCAAGTTCCACCAGCCGCCATGCCAGCGCCGCGAAAACCGGCCGCAATGAGCCATATGTGGGGTGCAGGCGAAGCCAGTCGATAACGTTATCGATAATGGCCAACACCCGGTCTGGATCGCGACAGTTTTCCAGGCGAAATAACAATGCCGCCAGCGTGTCGCGGGCCGCCAGGTCGACCTCGCTGTAAACACCCTCGTCGATAATGTTATAGCGCATTTTTGGTTGCCACTGCCACAGCGGCGACCCTGGCGGCAAGCCAATCAGTTCCTGGAGATCCAACGGCTTGACCCAGCGTGTGTCGCCATTGTACAGCACTGCCGGAAAAATCGGCGGAAGTCGCCCGTCGGCCGGCAATCTGTTTCCATTGACCAACTGCTGCCACAGCAGACCGGCATAGGTCAGGGCGCGGAGAGCCATCCACCTATCCGGCTTCGACTGGAACTCAATCATCAAAAGCAAATAGGCATCACCACCGCTGCGCAAGGGCAGGCGCCAGATGACATCACCGCGACGTTCCTCACCGGTATCGGCGTTGAAATTGGCGTTCAGGCGTTCCATCCCATCGAGGTCGAAGTCATCCAGCCAGGATTCGCTGACGAACTCGCGTAACAGCTGCGCCACCATACCAGGATGGCTGAAAAGACGCTTGTAGATACCGTCATGGTCCATAATCGGCCCTGTCTATCAGCCATGCCAAACGGCGTCATCCTGGACAAGAGTGCAGGGGCCAGGCCTTCAAAAGCGACAGTCTTTATGGAAAGTGGCCGGTAAAAAGTGGTTGGCGGGAGAGGGCTAAGTCACTAGGCCAGCAACACTTTTCTATATCGTTGCAGGGCAGGGCGAGGGCTGGAAAAAGACTGTTACCGCTGTTTCGCCCGCGCAACGAAATCGGCGATCAGCGCGGCATCCTTGACCCCCGGGGCGCTTTCCACGCCCGAGGAGACATCCACCGCCTTGGCCCCCGAGGCGGCAATGGCTTCGGCGACATTGGCCGGGGTCAGCCCGCCGGCCAGCATCCACGGCACCGGCCAGCGCCGGCCCTTCAGCATGGACCAGTCGAAGGACGCCGCGTTGCCGCCCGGACGGTCGGCGCCGGCCGGCGGTTTGGCGTCGAACAGCAGCCAGTCGGCGACCTCGACATAGGCGACGGCGGCGTCGAGATCGGCCGGAGCGGCCACCGGCAGTGCCTTGATCACCGGCATGCCGTATTCCTGGCGCACCGCCTCGACCCGTTCGGGCGTTTCGCCGCCATGGAACTGGAACCAGTCAAGACGCAGATTATTCATCACCTGGTCCAGCAGGGCGTCCTCGGGATCGACGAACAGCCCCACTTTCTGAATATCGCGCGGCAGGAATTGCAACAGTTCGGCGGCGCGGGCGACCGAGACATGGCGCGGGCTGGGGGGGAAGAACACCACCCCGACCAGATCGGCACCACCGACCACCGCCGCCTCCAGCCCCGCCTCGTCGGTCAGTCCGCAAATTTTGACCTTAACTCTAACCGGCATGTCCCAGCTCCTGCGCGATGCGGCGGGCGGCGGCGGCCGGATCGGTGGCCTGGGTGATCGGCCGGCCGATGACCAGGATATCAGCGCCGGCGGCCATGGCCTCGGCCGGGGTGAGAATACGCTTCTGGTCGTTGGCCGCCGCCCAGGCCGGACGGATGCCGGGCACCACCAGTTTCATCGCCGGACCGCAAAGCGCCCGCAGCGCCGCCACCTCATGAGGCGAGCAGACCAGGCCGTCGACGCCGGCCTGCTGGGCCAGTCCGGCCAGCCGTTTCACCTGATCGGCGATGCGGCCGGGCACGCCCAAGCTGGCCAATTCGTCCTCGCCCAGGCTGGTCAGCACGGTCACCGCCAGCAGCAGCGGCCGCGTCGGCCCGGCCTCGGCGGCGGCGGCGACGGCGGCCCGCATCATCTCCAGCCCGCCCGAGGCGTGCAGCGTGGTCATCGCCGGGGCCAAGGGCAGGATGCCGCGAATGGCGCCGGCGACGGTGTTGGGAATATCGTGGAATTTGAGGTCGAGAAACAGCGGCAGGCCGGCGGCGGCGACAGCGCGCAAACCGGCGGGGCCGTTGGCGGTGAAGAATTCCAGGCCGAGCTTGAGGCCGCCCACCGCCGAGCGCAGTTGCCCGGCCAGGGACAGGGCGGTTTCGGCCCCGGTGCAGTCGAGGGCGCAGAAGACGGGATTAGCGGTCACGGCGGGGCCCCCGGCGGCGGCCCCAGGCGCCC
>DUZF01000081.1 GCA_013349665.1 Rhodospirillaceae bacterium
GGTTAATCTGTGTAAATCCGGACCGTCTGCGGATACTCTTTTCCGATGTCGACAGAGGTTCCCAAGTGACATGACGTTGAGTCCGGCCGGAGGGGTTCTCGTCGTCGCCCTGCTGCTGGCCGGTCTGCCGGCCGCGGCCGGCGAGACCATCGCCATCGGTATCCTGGCCCCCGACGATGCGCCCGCCGCGGCGGCGATCATGGGCGCGCGGCTGGCGATCGAGGACAACAACACCACCGGCCGCTTCACCGGCCACAGCTTCAGCCTCGACGAGGAACGCCTGCCCGCCGCCGCCGACCCGGCCGAGGCCGCCGCCCGTCTGGCCAAGCGGGGCAGCGGCATGGTGGTCTCGCTGCTCGACGCCGGCCGGCTGCTGAAGGCCGCCGCCAGCGGCGCCATCTTGTTCAACGCCGCCGCCGACGACGAGTCGCTGCGCAACCAGGACTGCCGCGCCAATATTCTGCATGTCGCCGCCGACCGCGCCATGCTGGCCGACGCCATGGCCCAGTATCTGGTCAAGAAACGCTGGAGCAAATGGCTGCTGACCTTCGGCTCGACCCCCGGTGACGGCGCCTTCGCCGAGGCGCTGCGCCGGGCGGCGAAGCGGTTCGGCGCCAGGATCGTCGATGAACGCCCATGGACCTTCGCCGCCGACAGCAAGCCGGAGAACGAAGTCGCCGCCTTCACCCAGGGCGTCGATTACGATGTCGTGGTCGTCGCCGACGAGGCCGGCGCCTTCGGCGATCTCCTGTCCTATCGGCTGTGGCTGCCCAGGCCGGTAGCGGGCACTCAGGGCTTGGTACCGAAAGGCTGGGATGCCCAGGCCGAGGACTGGGGGGCCGTGCAGTTGCAGAACCGCTTCCTGAAACTGGCCAAGCGGCCGATGACGGCGACGGATTACGCCGCCTGGCTGGCGGTCCGCGCCGTCGGCGAGGCCGCCGGCCGGGCCGGCAAGGGGGATCCGGCGGCGCTTCGCGCCGCCCTGCTGTCGCCTGATTTCAAGCTGGCCGGCTTCAAGGGCCGCCAGCTCAGCTTCCGCGACTGGGACCATCAACTGCGCCAGCCGATCCTGCTCGCCGCCGCCAATGGAGTGATCGCCGCCGCGCCGGTGGAAGGCTTCCTGCATCCGACCACCGATCTCGACACCTTGGGCACCGACAGCCCGGAAACCAAATGCCGTATGGGAGGCACCAAATGAAACGGACCCTGGCCGCCATATCGCTGGTCGCCCTCGCCCTGCCCGCCACCGCCTGGGCGGCAACCGCCTTCGTCACCAATGAGAAGGAAGACAGCCTGTCGATTATCGACACCGGCCGGATGGCGGTGGTCAAGACTGTCAAGATCGGCCGCCAACCGCGCGGCATCCTTCTCTCGGCCGACAAGAGCAAGCTCTATATCTGCGCCTCCGCCGACGACACCATCCAGGTGTTCGACATCGCCAGCCAGAGCGTGGTGCAGAACCTGCCGTCCGGTGAGGATCCCGAAACCTTCGCCTTATCGCCGGATGGGAAATTCATATACGTGTCCAACGAGAACAGCAACACCGTGTCGGTTCTCGACATCGACCGCAAACTGGTGGTGGCGCAGTTCGAGGTGGGTGTCGAACCGGAAGGCATGGCGGTCAGTCCCGACGGAAAGCTGGCGGTCAACACCTCGGAAACCACCTCGATGGTGCATTGGATCGATACCGCCACCCATACCGTGATCGACAATACCCAGGTCGATCAGCGCCCGCGGGTGGCGGTGTTCAGCCCCGACGGCAAGCAACTGTGGGTTTCCTCAGAGATCGGCGGCACCGTCAGCGTCATCGATGTCGCCAACCGCAAGGTGATCCACAGCATCGCCTTCGCCATCAAGGGCGTCGCCAAGGACAAGCTGCAACCGGTGGGAATCCGCCTGTCTGCCGACGGCAAAGTGGCCTTCGTGGCGCTGGGCCCAGCCAATCATGTGGCAATGATCGATCCCCAGACATTCACCGTGAAGTCCTATATTCTGGTCGGGCAGCGGGTCTGGCAAATGGCTTTCACCCCCGACGAAAAGCAGCTCTACACCACCAACGGCATCAGCGGCGACGTCACCGTTATCGACGTCGCCCGCGGCGCCGCCATCAAGTCGATCAGGGTCGGCCGCTATCCCTGGGGTGTGGCGATCCGCCCATGACCCCGGCGCTGGAGGTCAGCGGCGTCAGTTACCACTTCGGGTCCCGCCAGGCCCTTGACGATGTTTCCTTCAGCGTCGGCCCCGCCTGCTTCACCGCCCTGCTGGGGCCCAACGGCGCCGGCAAGACGACGCTGTTCTCCCTGGCGACCCGCCTGTTCGACTGCAAGGATGGCTGGATACGGATCTTCGGCCAGGATCTGCGCCGCCGACCAGGGCCGGCGCTGGCCCGGCTCGGCGTCGTCTTCCAGCAGAGCACCCTCGATCTCGACCTGACGGTGGCGCAGAACCTGCGCTATGCGGCGTCGCTGCACGGCCTCGGCGGGCGCGAGGTGGACGCCCGCATAGAACGCGAACTGAACCGCTTCGGCCTCGGCGACCGGTCCCACGAGAAAGCCAGGCAACTGAACGGCGGCCATCGCCGCCGCATCGAGATCGCCCGCGCCCTGATGCATGATCCGGCGCTGCTGCTTCTCGACGAAGCCACCGTCGGCCTCGACGTGCCGACCCGGCGACAGCTGGTGGCCGAGGTGCACAGGCTCTGCCGCGAGGATGGCATCGCCGTGCTGTGGACCACCCATCTGGTGGACGAACTGGACCCCGACCAGGACCGCGTCGTGTTGCTGCATCGCGGACGGGTGCGGGCCGCCGGCAGCGCCGACGAGGTGCTGGAGGCCACCGGGGCGGCGGCGCTCGACCGGCTGTTCGACGCCTTGCCGGAAGGTCCCGGCGCATGAAATTCCTGATCTGCCTGAAAGGCATCATCTGGCGCGAACTGCTGCGCTTCGTCAGCCAGCGCGGCCGTTTCCTGAGCGCCCTGGTGCGCCCGTTGATCTGGTTGCTGGTCTTCGCCACCGGCTTTCGCGCCGCGCTCGGGGTCGCCATCACGCCACCTTACGAGACCTATATCCCCTACAGCATTTACGTGCTGCCCGGTCTGGCGGCGATGGTCCAGCTGTTCAACGCCATGCAGAGCTCGCTGTCGATGGTCTATGACCGCGAAATGGGCAGCATGCGGGTGCTGCTGACCAGCCCGCTGCCCCGCTGGTACCTGATCCTGTGCAAGCTGCTGGCCGGCATCGTGGTGTCGCTGGCCCAGGTCTATGCGTTTTTCGCCATCGCCTGGCTGTTCGACGATCAGGCCCCCGGCCTCGGCTATCTGACGGTGATGCCGGCCCTGTTGGCCAACGGCATCCTGCTGGGCGGGCTGGGCCTGCTGCTGTCATCGCTGATCCGCCAACTGGAGAACTTCGCCGGGGTGATGAATTTCGTGGTGTTTCCGATGTTCTTCCTGTCCAGCGGACTGTATCCCCTGTGGAAGGTCCGCGAAGGCAGCGACCTGGTGGCCGATCTCTGCGCGCTCAACCCCTTCACCTACGGCGTCGAGTTGATCCGCTTCGCCCTTTACGGCCAGGTCGACCAAATGTCGCTGGCGGTGGTGCTGGGGGTCGGCGGGATGCTGACCGCCGCGGCGATCATCGCCTACAGCCCGAGCCGCGGCTTGATCCGGCGCAAATAAGAAAAACCGGGCGACTGTCGCCGCCCGGCAGAGGAGGGGGAGAGAAAGCTCCGGACGTTACTTGGCGCCGGCAACCCACAGCGGAACGACGAACCGCAGGAAGAACCTGGTGTCCTCGCCGCCGAGCAGATGATTGGAGACCGCCACGTCGTGGGTGATGTAGGTGGCCACGGTGATCGGTCCGAAATTGTAGCCGGCATAGCCGCCCAGGGCGAACTGGGAGTTCTCCTTGATGCCGTCGCTGCTGGCGCCGACATCGCCGGCGTAATAGGCCACCGGACCCAAATCCCATTTGCCGAAGCTCTTCAGCGCCGTGAAGTCGACGTTCAGATAGTCGGCCCTGGTGCAGCTGGTGCGGGCGCAGCTCACCCCGTTCTTGTTGGTCTGGGTGATGTCGGTGGTGGAGGTGCTGGTGCCGTAGATGGCATGGACGGTGAGGTTATAGCCATCGGCGAGATAGGTCAGAGCCGCACGTTCGTTGAAGGTCCACACATTGTTGGTGGCATTGGCATAGGAGAAGCCGGGCTGTGACACCGGCGCATAACCGCCGACGAAATTGCTGAAATGGAAGTTGTTGCCGAGGTTCCAGGCGGCGCCGAGGAGCAGAGCCGGATTATACAGGCCGGACGAACCGCCGAACGGCTTGTTGCTGCCCAGCCCCGAGGAATTGACTGACGCTTCGGGCAACGCCGCATAGGCTTCCAGATGTCCGCCCAACACATTCCACGGCGTCGACCAGGCGACCACCGGAATATTGACCATGACATCCAGGGTCTTGCCCGACAGGGCGCCGCTGCCCGGATTGTGAACGACACTGGCGGTATCAACGAAGAAAACGCCTTCCGGCAAGGCCGCACCCAGGGCCAGACCGATGGTTTCACCGGCCTCGGTGACCGGGCCACTGCTGGTCCCCGCCCCGGCCTGTCCGGCATGGGCCGCGGTGCACAGCGACAACGCCCCAAAAGCGACACTGATGGCCGCAGTCTTCATTCCCCTCATTGTCTCAACTCCTCCCAATCGAAGAAAGATCCGGACCCCAGAGGACACAGCGAATCTGGCGTCACAAGTCGTTTATCGATCGGATCTTATCGACTGTGACAAAACAAAGTATTCTGTACTTTTGGTGAATGTTGCCGTTTTGCCACAGAGTGCGACTTTTTTGTTCTTATTCGTTATATTAGACTAAAGTACAATATTATAGAATTCTTCACCTTGCGCAGCCTTCGCAATCACTTGTCCAGCCGCCGGTTTGATGCGACCTTTGTCGAATTGGCCACCGCCCGCATAACAGGCGACCATGGAGGAATGATGACGTTGCCGCAGGATCGCAGCCGCCGATCCGCCCGCCGGGTTCTGCCGGGCGGGACGGCCTTGCTGTTGTCAACGGCGGTCCATGCGGCGGTGCTGCCCCTGGCCGGGCTGCTGTGGACCTCTTCGCCCTCCGTCGCCCCCCCTGCCGACAGCATCCAGGTCACCCTGGCCTGGGAACCGTCGCCGCCGCCCGGCGAGAACGCCCCGGCCGAACCACCCCGCGCCGCCACGCCGCCCACCGCACCGCCCACCACACCGGCGATTGCCAAACCCGCCACGCCTGTGGCGCGGCGGCTGACCCACGCCGCCTCCCATGTCATCGACACCAGCGCCCCGCAGCAATCGCCGGCGGAAAACGCGACCGCCGCCGGCGCCGGCGCCGGCGCCGAGGTCGCCGAGCCGCCGCAGCAGGCCGCGCTTCCGCCGCCGCCGAAGGCCGAGGTGCTGGCCCGCTACTCCCGCCAGTTGCTGGGTCGGCTGGAAAATTTCAAGACCTACCCGGCGCTGTCACAACGGCGCGGCGAGGAAGGCACCATCCTGTTGCGCCTGACATTGGCCGAGGACGGCCGCCTGATCAGCGCCGAACCGCTGGGTGACGGCGCGGCCCGGCTGGTGCAGGCCTCGCTGACCGCCGTGCAGGCGGCGTCGCCTTTCCCCCCGATCCCGGAGGAGTTGAACAGCCGGCAGTTGGTTTTCGACCTGCCCGTTTCTTACCGGCTCCGATAAGACCAAAGTAGGATAGGTCCGCAGATCGGTTCCTGCTCTTATTTACGACTTGGGTTCTGAGGGGAATTGAATGCGCTTAAAGGCGGCATTGTCGCTATCTTTATTTGCCTGGAGCGCTGTGCCTGTTTTGGCCTTGGCCGCCGACGGGGGGCAACCCCATGCCCTGGACACCATGGTGGTAACGGCGACCCGCCAAGAGGGAAAGCTGCTGGATCAGCCCGGCAACACCAGCGTTATCGACACCGGCGACATCGACTTCCTGCGGCCCCAGCGGCCGGCGGAAATCCTCAACCAGTTGCCGGGGCTCAATATCCAGCAGGGCAGCGGCGCGGAGCATATCACCGCCATCCGCTCGCCGGCCCTGAATGGCGGCGCCGGTCAGGGCTCATTTCTGTTCCTTGAGGACGGCGTGCCGCTCAGGGCCGCCGGTTTCGGCAATGTCAACGGGCTGTACGAGGCCAATCTCGAGCAGGCCGGCTCGGTCGAGGTGGTCCGCGGTCCCGGCAGCGCGCTCTACGGTTCGAACGCGGTGCATGGCTTGATCAATGTGGTGCCGCGGGCGCCTGCCAGACAGTTTGAAGGAGATCTGGCGGCCAGCGCCGGCATGTTCGGCGACCGCCGGCTGCTGGGCAGCCTGAGCGACAGCTTCGGCGCCAGCGGCTACCGCCTCAGCGCCGAAGATAATCACAACAGCGGCTGGCGCCAGGATACCCGGCTTGACGAGCAGAAATGGATCGGCCGGCAGCAGTGGACCGGCGGCGAGGACAGCATCACCTCCACCATCTCCGGCCAGAACCTCAACCAGCAGACCGGCGCCTATATCAATGGCAAGGACGCCTATCTGAACGCCGCCCTGGCCAAGACCAATCCGGTTGCCAACGCTTACCGGCGCGCCGATTCGGTGCGGGCGATGGCGCGCTGGCAGCATGACCTCAGCGACTCGCTGCAGCTCAGCGTGACACCCTACACCCGCTACACCGAAATGGATTTCCTGATGCATTTCGTGCCGTCTCAGGCGATCCAGAAAAACCAGCACTACAGTTTCGGCTCACAAAACGCCGTCTATAAATCCATCGACGGCGGACACAGCATCATCGCCGGCACCGATATCGAATTCACCGAAGGGTCCTACAGCGAGGTGCAGACCAAAGCCACCTTCGTCCAGGGCGGCAGCACCTACCCGAAAGGCGTTCACTACGACCTGGGCGCCCGTTCCACCGTGGTCGCCCCCTATCTGCATTCCGAATGGCAGGTTCTCGACCACACCCGGCTGATCGCCGGCACCAGGCTGGAGGCGACTCTTTACGATTACACCAACAATGCCGGTAACGGCATTTTCGGGCTTTATCAAAGGATCCCCAGCCGCAGCGACAGCTTTGTCACCATCACCCCCAAGCTGGGGGCCGTGCAGCAATGGCGGGACTGGCTGTCCAGCTACGTCAATCTGTCGCGTGGCGCCCGCGCGCCGCAGGTGACCGACCTTTACGAACTGCAGAACCGGCAGCAGACGGGCCAGATCAAGGCCGAATCCGCGGATAGCGCGGAAATCGGCACCCGCGGTACCGTCGACGGCCTGCGCTTCGACACCACCGCCTATTGGATGGCCAAGAACCATTATTTTTACCGCGCCGCCGACGGCACCAATGTGCCGAACGGCAAGACCCTGCATCGCGGCCTGGAGGCGTCGGTGAACGCCCCCTTGCCGCTGGGGTTCGACGTTACCGCGGCCGCCAGCTGGGCTCTTCACACCTATGCCTTCAACCGGCCCGACGCCACCCTCATCAACAGCGTCCGCAAGGGCTCGCTGATCCCGGAAGCGCCGCGTACCTTGGCCAATCTGCGCCTTGGCCGCAACATCCTCGAGGATTGCAGAGTGGAAGTCGAATGGGTGCATATGGACAATTACTTCACCGACAACGCCGACACCCATTCCTATGGCGGTCATGAGCTTTTCAATCTGCGGGCCACCGCGCGTATGACCGACAGGCTCAGCATCAATGCCACGGTGATGAACCTGACCGACCGCGCCTATGCCGACCGCGCCGCCATCACCACCACCGGCATCGACCAGTATTTCCCCGGCTCGCCCATGACCATCATGGCCGGGGCCAGGCTGCAGCTGTGACCATGCCGCGCGGATCCACCGTCTTCGCCATCCTTGCCCTGCTGGCCTTGCTGGCCGGCGGCGGCGCCTTGGCCAAGGACAACCGCTTCGACGAGGAGACATTCACCAAGGCGGCGGTGCCGAAATCGGTCGAAACCGGCCCGCGCGACCCCAAATTCCCCGTCTGGCCGCTGCTGGAAAGCGGCAATGTGGTCGGCTATCTGTTCCGCACCGGCGATCTGGTGGACATACCGGGCTTTTCCGGCACGCCCATCGACCTGCTGATCGCCATGGACAAGCAGGGCGTGTTCCTCGACGTGCGCCTCTTGCACCAGAATGAGCCGGTCTTCGTCGGCGGATTGGGGCCCGAGCCGCTGCTGGCCTTCCTCGAGCAGTACAAGGGCAAGTCGGTGCGCAGCAACATCAAGGTGGCGGCGCCGCATCAGCAGACCGACCGGGAAAACAGCATCAACACCTATATCGACGGCATCAGCAAGGCCTCGGCCTCGGTGCGTATCGCCAATGAAACGATCCTCAACGCCGCCATCAAGGTCGCCCGCGAAAAGATCGCAGACCAGTTGCCGAAGGAAGCGGCGCGGGCGCGCCCCGATGTGATGACATCGATGACCTGGCAGCAATTGCTCGATAAAGGATTGGTGCGCCATCTGTCGCTGTCCAACGGCGACGTCGAAAGGGCCTTTGCCGGAACCCTTTTCGCTGGCATCGACCCCGAGCTGATCGCCAATCCGGACCGCCCCTATGTCGACCTGTATTATGCCCAGATCAATGTGCCCAGCATCGGCCGCAACATCCTCGGCGAGGAAAGCTGGCAGCGCCTGACCCGGAAGATCGAAGACGCCGACGAGGCCATCATCGTCCTGTCCACCGGACCAAAGTCGTTCAAGGGCGAGGACTTCGTGCCCGGCGCCGTGCCCGACACCCTGTCGGTCCGCCAGGGCGACTTCCCCATCAATCTGCGCAACCAGGTCATGGATCTGACCTTCCGCCCCGGCGTCCCCGCCTTCAGCGAAATGGAGATCTTCCGCATCGACCGGCGCTCCGGCTTCGATCCGTCTGTTGCATGGAAGCTGTTCCTGCGCATTCCCCGCAGCCGTGGATATTTTCTTGAAGAAGCAATCAACCGCGACTTCATCGGCGATTACGCCCTGCCGGCGGAGCTTTTCGTCTGGCCCAGCGCTCAGCCGGAACGGCCCTGGCTGGCCGCCTGGCAGAGCAACCAGTGGGAACTGGCGGTGCTCGGCGTTGCCCTGGCGCTGCTCAGCCTGGCTCTGGCCGGCCAGCACCAACTGGCGGCCCGGCCGCGGCTGCTGGCCTGGGGCCGGCCGCTGTTCCTCGCCTTCGTGCTGGGGTTCATCGGCTGGTACGCCCAGGGTCAGCTGAGCATCGTCACCCTGCTCGGGCTGGTCAAAATGGTTCGCGGCGGCGATCTGTCTTTTCTGCTCTACGACCCCATTTCCCTGGTGCTGTGGGTCTATGTGCTGATCACCTTGCTGGTGTGGGGACGCGGCACCTTCTGCGGCTGGCTGTGTCCCTTCGGGGCGCTGCAGGAACTGGTCAGCCTGGCCGCCGCCCGGCTGTCGTTCCGCCGCCTGCGGCTGGGCCCGGGCTGGGAGCGCCGCCTGTCGATGGTGAAATATCCGGTGCTGGCGATCGTCGTCGGCGGCACCCTCCTGGTCCCCGACCAGGCGGAAAACCTTGCCGAGGTCGAGCCCTTCAAGACCGCCATCACCGTCGCCTTCCAGCGGTCCTGGCCATTCGTCGCCTATGCCGTGGCGGCAACCCTGGCCAGCCTCTTCGTCTACAAGGCCTATTGCCGGTTCCTCTGCCCGCTTGGCGCGGCGCTGGCGCTGCCCAGCTGGATCATTCCCTATTCCTGGTTGCGCCGGCGCCTCGACTGTGGGGCGCCCTGCCAGACCTGCCGCAAGCATTGCGACTACGACGCCATCCGCAGCAACGGCTCCATCCGCTATGCCGATTGTTTCCAATGCCTGGACTGCGTCACCATCTATCATGACCCTGGCCGCTGCTCGCCGCTGATCCTCGAGGAACGCGCGGTCAGAAGGGCCAGACAAGCCGCTGGAGGCGCCGGATGAATAAGACCCTGTCGCGGCGGCGGGTGATCCGCATCGCCGGCCTGCTTACCGGCGCCGCCGTCCTCTTTCCGGCCTGGAAAGCCTTGCGACCCCAACGGCTGGTGCGTTGGGAAGGCCAGGTCCTGGGAGCGCTGGCCAGCCTCGAGCTTTACCACGAGGATGAGGATGCCGCCCGTGCCCTGATCACCGACTGCCTGGCCGAAATCAGCCGCCTGTCGGAAATCTTCAGCCTGTACCGCCCGGAATCGGCGATTTCCCGTCTCAACCGCGACCGCCACCTGGCCTCGCCGCCGCGCGAACTGGTGACCGTCCTGTCCGAGAGCCTGCGCTACAGCGACCTGAGCGGCGGCGCCTTCGACGTCACCGTGCAGCCGCTTTGGGACCTTTACGCCGAGCATTTCGCCCATCCCCAGGCGGATCCCGACGGCCCGTCCGAAGCCGCCGTCGCCGCCGCCCGTGACCGCGTCGACTACCGCAAGGTGTCCTGTTCCACGAAGCTGGTGAGCCTCGGCAGAGCCGGCATGGCGGTGACCTTCAACGGCATCGCCCAGGGATACATCACCGACTGCGTGACGGATTTGCTGAAGCGGCGCGGCGTCCAACGGGTCCTGGCGCAACTCGACGCCTACCGCGCCATCGGCAGCCACCCCGACGGCGGCCCCTGGCATGTCGGCATCGCCGATCCCAGATCCCCCGAGCAGGCGCTCGGCGTCATCGAGCTGACCGACCGCGCCATGGCGACATCCGGCGGCTACGGCACCAGCTTCGACAGCGCCGGACGCTTCCATCACCTGTTTGATCCAGCTACCGGCCGACCGGCTTTCTCCTGGGCGGGAACCAATGTGGTGGCGGCCTCGGCGATGAAGGCGGATGGGCTGTCCACCGCCATCGCCGTGGCGCCGCGCGAACGGGCGGCCGAAATTCTGCGCAAAGGCGGCGGCGAAACGGCCTATCTGGTGGATTTCGACAATGTGGTCACGACGATTCAGGGCTGAACTGCTGGGACTTGTCTGCCTGACCTGGCCGGCGGCGGCTGTTGCCGAGACCGCCTGGCAAATGCCCGAGCTGAAGGTTATCGGTGTTACCCCGGTGCTGGGCACAGGCATCGACAAGGACCGGGTGCCGGCCAATGTCCGTATCGTCGAACCGTCTCCGTCGACCGGGCAAGGCTCGGTCGCCGATATGCTGAACGACCGCGTCGGCTCGGTCTCGGTGACCGACTACCAGTCCAATCCGCTGCAACCCAGCCTCAGCTTTCGCGGCTTCACGGCGTCGCCGACCCTGGGCGAGCCGCAGGGTCTGGCGGTCTACCAGAACGGCATGCGGATCAATGAGGCCTTCGGCGACCTGGTCAATTGGGACCTGGTCCCGTCCTTCGCCGTCGGTTCGGTCCAGATGATGCCCGGCGCCAACCCGATTTTCGGCCTCAACGCCCTGGGCGGTGCCCTGGCGCTGCGTATGAAGGACGGTTTCAGCAACCCGGGAACGGCGGTGGAGGTCGCCGTGGGGTCGTTCGGCCGCGCCCATACCGGCGCCGAATGGGGCCGCCAGTTCGGGCAATTCGCCGCCTATGCCGGGGTCGGCCTGGACACCGACGACGGCTGGCGCAACCGCTCGCCGTCGCGTCTGGCGCGCAGCTACGCCGATCTCGCCTATCGCCGCGACGACCTCGACCTCGGCCTGGGCATCACCACCGCCGGCTCCGACCTGTCCGGGTTGGCGGCGGCGCCGGTGGAGTTGCTGCGGCAAAGCCGCGGCGCCGTCTACACCGGACCGGACAGCACCGACAACGGCCTGGTGGCGCTGGACCTCAGGGCCGCCTGGCAGCTGTCCGAGGCCACGGCGATCCAGGGTGGCGGCTATTACCGCCATCTGCGCAGCACCACGCCCAACGGCAATGCCAGCGGCTTCGGCCCCTGCCCCGGCGCGGCCCGGCAGATCTGCGACGGCCAGGGCACCCCGCTGACCGATGTCGCGGGCGCTCCCCTGACAGCGGCAACCCCGGCCGGCGGAGTCGTCAACGCCTCTCTGACCACCTCCGACGGCATGGGGCTGTCGGCACAGGTCAGCCGTGATTCGCCGCTGTTCGGACAACGCAACTCGGTCATCGCCGGAACCGCCGTCGACCGCGGCTGGACCGATTACCAGGCGACGACCCGCACCGGCACCCTGTCAGCCGACCGCTTCGTGCTGGCCGATGGCACGGCGCTGGGCGGCAACGACTATCGGGTGGCGCTGGGCGCGCAGAACCACTATGCTGGGGTCTATATCACCGACACACTGGCGCTCGGCGAGCGCCTCGACATCACCGCCGCCGGCCGGTTCAACACCGCCGCTCTCAGGCTGCATGACCAGTTGGGCAGCGGGCTTGACGGCGACCATCATTTCCAGCGCTTCAACCCCTCGCTGGGCGCCACCGTCCGCCTGGGCGGCGGCGTGGTCGCCTACGCCTCCTACAGCGAGGCCAACCGGGTCCCGACCGCGGCCGAACTGAGCTGCGCCGACCCCGCCCAGCCCTGTCGGGTGCCCAACGCCTTCGTCGCCGACCCGCCGCTGCGTCAGGTGGTATCGCATACCGGCGAGATCGGTACCCGTGGCACGCATCCGCTGGGCGAGGAGTCGAAGCTGGCCTGGACCCTGGCCGGCTATCTGGCCCGCAACGACGACGACATCATTTTCATCAGCAGCGGCGCCAATACCGGCAGCGGCTATTTCGCCAATGCCGGCACCACCCGGCGCCAGGGCATCGAAGCCAATATCGACCTTGCCTCCGGCCCCTGGACGGTGTTCGCCGACTATGGCCTGGTGCGCGCCA
>DUZF01000082.1 GCA_013349665.1 Rhodospirillaceae bacterium
TGTCCCAATAACTGGCCAGCACCGAGCCGCCGTTGGAGCCGACCAGGCCGCCGACATTGGTGGTGCCGCTGCCGCTGGTCACCAGGCCGGTGGCGTAACTGGCGGAGACAGTTCCCGCATTCCTGCCGACAAATCCGCCGATGCGGTCATTGGTGGCGCCGTTGCTGGCGCCGACGGTGACCGGACCGGTGGCATAGGATTGGAAAATGCTGCCGTTATTGACGCCGGCCAGGCCTCCCACGCGGCCGTTGATGGTGCCGTTGGGGATGGCGTCGCCGATGGTGACCGGGCCGGTGGCAAAGGACCCCAGCACCACCGTAGTGTTGAATCCCACCAGTCCGCCGACTTCCGTACCGCCGTCGCCGGCGCTGACCGAGCCGGTGGCGAAACTGGCCTGCACGGTTCCTCCGGCGTTGGAGCCGACCAGCCCGCCGAGATTGTATCCCTTGGTACCGGAGGTGACTGTCCCCGTGGCGTAACTGGCCGAGATGGTTCCCGCGTCAGGCTGGCCCACCAGCCCGCCCAGAGAGTTGCCGCCGCCGGGGGTGCCGACGGAGCCTGTCGCATGGCTGTCGGTGATGATGCCGCCGTTGGTGAAGACGTAGCCGACCAGGCCGCCGAGATGGTAGTTGCCGCTGCTGCCGCTGACCGAACCGGTGGCATAGCTGGCGGAAATGGTGGCGCCGCCGCCCAGATAGCCGACCAGGCCGCCGTTGTTGTGGCTGCCGCTGCTGCCGCTCACCGAGCCGGTGGCATAGCTGCTGGCGATGGTGCCCCCGTCCTGGGAGCCGACCAGACCGCCAAGCTGATAGCTGCCGCTGCCGCCGGCCACCGGCCCCGAGGCGCCGACATTGGTGATGGTTCCGCCACTTGCCTTGCCGGCGACCATGCCGAAATTAGACAGACCCGTCCCAGCGGTGACGCCGGCGCCGGACAGGGTGAAATCCCGCAATGTTCCGGTCAGCGAGGAAATCATGCCGAGGTTGTTGGCGGTTGTCAGGGTGGTGATCTTGAAATTGGTGACGGCGTGGCCCAGGCCTTCCAAGGTGGCGCTGAAGGCAGTGGGGGCGGCGTTGGCGGCCGCGGCGTTGTAACCGATGGGCTGGAACGAGCCTATGCTGGTGAGGTCGATGTCGTTCGCCAGGGCGTAATGGCCGGCGGTACCCAGCGAGTTCTGCAGGTCGTTGGCGGTGGCGAGCAGGGTATAGGATGTGCTGTCGATGGACAGGGTGGGGGTGGTGCCGGACAACGTTACCTTGCCGCCGCTACCGGTCAGCAGTTGGCCGCCGGTCCCGCCGTCATTGGTGGTGATGACGATACCGGCGGTATTGCCGGAGGCGGTGACGGCGGCATTGATCTGCACCCCCTTATAACTGTCCAGGGTCAGCGTTTTGTTGGTGCTCCAGCTGAGTGCCGCCGACACCACGATGTCGCCATTGGCTCCCGGGCTGGAGCCGTTGGCGGCGCCCGAGCCGGTTACCGTCGGAGCGCCGGCGGTGGTCTGGATGGTGACATTGCTGCCGCCGTTGAGGCTGTTCTGGATGGTGGTGTTGTTGGTGCCGTCGATGACAAAATCGGTGGGGTCGAGGAGCCAGGTGCTAGCCTTCACGGCGGCCTGGCCGCCGAAGGTCAGTGTCTCGCCCGAGGTCTCGACAGAGCCGCCGGGAGCCAGCAGGGATCCGTCGACATGGGTGACGGCGCCGCTCACCGCGATGCGCGCGCCGGTGCCGCCGGAGGCGTCGATCACCGAAGTCGAGGCCAATGTCACCCCGCCCGTGTTGCCGCCATCGAGGACGATCTCGCCGTCATGCTCGGCGATACTGCGGGCTTCGATCATGCCGCTGGTGTTGATGACGTCGCGCATCACGCCGTCAAGGCTGCGCACGCTGATCAGGACCTTCCCGCCGTCGGCGGCGATGGTGCCGGCATTGGCCACCAGGGCGGCGGCGGCCGGTTCGCTGATCTGATATGTCCACAGTCCGTCGCCGGTGGGGTCAAGGGTGAAGCCGGCGGCGCCGCCCACGGCCACGGTGCCCAGGCGCGCCTGGATGACACCGTCATTGACCACCTGCGGCGCCGAAACCACCACCGAGCCGCCGTCGGCCGCTTCCAGGCGGCCATGGTTGACGATATTGCCTTGGCCGGGGACTCCGGTGAAGGCGTAGCGACCGGCCAGATAATCGGCATCGGCCAGGGCGGAGCTGGTGAGCAGCAGGCTGGCGGCGGAGATGCCTCCGCCGGCGCCGATAATGGTGCCGTTGGGGTTCAGCAGCATCAGCCGTCCGTTGGCCTGCACCAGCCCGTCGATCCGCGAGACCGAACTGCCGGTGACCCGGTTCAGGATGCCGGCACCGGCGGATGGCTGGACGAACTGCACCACCTCGCCGGCGGCGACGGAGAATCCCTGCCAGTTGATAATGGCGGTCCTGGTGGTTTCCGTTACGGTCAGTTTGCCGGCTGTCGCGCTGAACGTCACAGAGCCGCTGATCACCATGGGATTGGATGGCGCGGCCCGAGCGTCTGTCGCGGTTATGGCGGCGAGGGATGTCGAGAAAAGCAATAACTGGCGTAAAGTCATAATCTCACCAGCGTCCGCCGTTGCGCAGATGAGTTATTATTTGATCGCTAGTGTTCTTGGGAGTAGTTAGTATTAAGGTATATTGGTAATTGTCTATATAAATACGCTTGGTAATATTATTATTGGTTATAACGCACCTGCCCTAAAGACAGGGCATGACATCGTTGTCGTTGAAGGCTTGGCCTGCGAGGCGGACGCGCCCTTGGCCGCCCAGCTCAATATCCCATCGCCCAGTCACCAATATGGTCGCCTATCAGATCGGCATCCAATACGCGGTCGCCCAATGGGCGTGGTTGGTCCGCAATCTGGTCGCCGCCATCGGCGAAGACTTCCACGACGTGCTGAAGACCAAGGGTGCGCTCGAGCACTGGGAGAGTATTCTGGTTTGCCCGCGCTCGGGGGCCTCACTCTATAAAATCTTTATCGCCAACGGTGCCGGTGGGGCTTAATTTGCGCCGTCAGGGCTTCTTCCTGCTGCGCTTCGACAAGAGTTGCAGGAATTGGCGGATATACTTAATCGTTAGTGGTGAAAATCTAACGGATGGTACCCACTCCACCCCCTCTCTTGACCCAGGCCGAGGAGCCGCCCGCCGCCGCCGACCCGGTGTTCAGCCGCGAACAGGTGTTGCGGGTCATCACCGGCATCCTGATCTGCATGCTCCTTGGCGCCCTCGACCAGACCGTGGTGGTGCCGGCCGTGCCGGCTATCGCGGCGGATCTTAACAGCTATGGGCATTTGTCCTGGGTCATCTCGGCCTATCTGCTGACCACCACGGCGGCGACGCCGATCTACGGCAAGCTGTCTGACCTTTACGGCCGGCGGGCTTTGCTGCTGCCGGCGATCGTCTGGTTCGTGGCCGCCTCGCTGCTCTGCGGCATGGCGCAGAGCCTGCCGCAGCTTGTCGCCTTTCGGGCCCTGCAGGGTCTGGGCGGGGCCGGATTGTTGTCCATGGCGCAGGCGTCCATCGCCGACGTCGTCGCGCCGCGCCAGCGGGGGAAATATCAGGCGTATTTCTCCGGGGTCTGGGCCGCGGCAAGTATCGGCGGGCCGGTGCTGGGCGGCTGGATCACCGATGCCCTCTCCTGGCGCTGGATCTTCTGGCTCAATCTGCCGGTCGGCGCGTTGGCCTTTATTGTCAGCAGCCGTGCCTTACGCATCCTGCCGGTGCGACGGGTCAAGGCAAAGATCGACTATGCCGGTGCGATCCTGCTGACGGCGGTCATCACCTGCGTTCTGCTGATCCTGAGTTGGGGAGGCGAGACGTTCCCTTGGCTGTCCTGGCCGATCACGGAGCTTGGCGCCGGCTCGCTGCTGGCGCTGTGGCTGCTGGTCCTTAGGGAGCGCCGTGCGCCCGAGCCGCTGCTGCCGCCGCGGATGTTCGGCAATTCGGTACTGTCGCTCGGGGTGGCGGCCGGTTTTCTCGCCTCCGCCTGTATCTTCGCCGCGGCCTTCCTGCTGCCGCTGATGTTTCAACTTCTCTACGGCGCCAGCGCGGCGGAATCAGGCGGGCTGGTGGTGCCCTTCCTCGCCGGTATCGTCGTCGGCGCCTTCGCCTCCGGGCAGGCCGCGCGCCGGCTTGGTCGCGGCAAGGCGCTGATGCTCGGCGGTTTCGCGGCCGCCGCGGTCGGCTTCCTGCTGCTGGCAAACGTCGGGGAGAACACCAACCGGGCCCTCATCGTTCTCTACATGGCGGTTGCCAGCATCGGCATCGGGTTCTGCATGCCGTCAAGTCTGGTGATGGTGCAAAACGCCGCCGAACGGCAGGATGTCGGCACGGCGACCGCGGCGCTGCTGTTTTTGCGGTCCATGGGGGGCGCCTTCGGCAGTACGCTGACGGGGTCTTTGCTGGCGACCCACTTCGCCGCGCGAATGGCCGAGGGTGGCCTGGGGGAGACGTTTGGCCTGGGTGTGCTGCGGGGTCACGGCGCCACCGCGAGCCTGGATGCCGCGGCACGAATGGTGGCGCGGGCGGCACTGGTGAGCGGTTTTAACCTGGCCTTTCTGACCTGTGCCTTGCTGGCCGCGGTCGGCTTCCTGATCACTCTGCCGCTGCGCGACCTGCCGCTTCGGGCCTGATCTTTATTATTATTAATTCTTCCGGTTGAACGGGAAACAAGTTATTTTCATCATGAGGACTGGCTGAATACTAGCCAAAATGGGACGCTTCAATGACATTTAAGGGGCCCGACGGCCTGAATGTTCTAATTGCAACAGAAAATAAGGCCTGTGGTCGGCAAGTTCAGTCGATGCTGCGCGCAATGGGGATTGGTGAACTCACCGAAGTCTTTGACCTGTCTCATGCTATTTTGCAATTGAGCCATGGTGGAAAAATTTTTAGCTTGGTCATTTGCGATTTCCTCGGGCAGGACGGACATCTCAAACTGATGAAATTCGTCCGCAACGAGCAAAAATTGTTTCCGGCCGATACACCGGTGATCTGTATCGGCGCCCTGTGGACACCCGACAGCATAAAGGCAGCCCATGCCGGCGGGGTGTCCGCCATGCTCAAATTGCCGGTGACCGACAAGGACCTTGGCAGAGTGCTGTCGATGCTGCGGCAGAAAGCCGTCGTGGCGCCGAAACCTTTCCCCGCGACTGAAACATTGCCGCCGCAGCGGGGAACGACGCTCGATCCCGCAGTTATAAATACCCGGCCGAAGTCAGAAATTACCGGCCTCGAGGTGATTGATGAGGAACATAAGTTATTCTTCTTTCATCTTTCGATGTTGAATAAAGCGATCAAGGAATGGCAAGGGGGTGGTGAAGTCGAAAACACCCTGGCCGTTTTCAGGAAGTTTATCGCTATGCATTTTTCTCATGAAGAAAGTCTCATGGAGTCCTTTCCATACTCTTCTCGACAGGTCCATAAGAGTTCTCATGATGAACTTAACGAGAGACTACGAGAAGACAGCGCTCAGGCAAAAGGCGACGCCGGTAAATATGCAAGACTTGCTTCTTTTCTTTATGAGTGGATGATCGATCATATTTCCGGTTTCGATCAAAAAATGGTCGCTGCTCTGCGGCTTCACGTGCTGGAAGCCGCCAAGACGGATCGTCTTGCCGCGCAAACGGCGACGGTGGTGCACACGGCCTTTACTCTGGCGATGAAAATTCCGGTGCTGTCTTTGCGCTTGGATATGGATTGGAGCAACACCAATCAGCGGTCCCTGAATGCAAAGATTGGCGACATCTTCGAGAGGATGACCAATCTCATGGTGCTGGCCGAATCGAGGATCCGCTCCTTCGGCTGCAATGATCATCAACTGGCCCTGTTACAGGAAATACAAAAAGCCGTGGCTGCCAACGCCGAAGTGATGGTGGTCTCCGCGACCAAGCAACTGATCCATTATGGGAAATCGATTGTTGCCGGCGTGCACGGGCTTCCTCTCGGCATCGGCACCGCGATTAATTTCCAATTGAGCAGTGTGATGGAACTGGTCTCGGTGGCTGGTGGTATCGACGCCATCAGCGAGTCTTCGCGGGCATTCGTTGACCGTGCACGAGACCTCGTTGACAGCATTGTCGCAATGGAGAAAGGGTCCTCGGTTGCCCTGGCGGATCATGGCACAATTGATGCCGGGATGATGAAGCATGTCTGAAGAAAATAAAGCGGCCGCTTTGGCGGTCATTCAAAAAATCATGAAAGGCTGCGCCGAGACCCATAAGATCTCTCGTATTTTTCAGCATGATCAAGTGTTTGCCCTGGCCGTCGAAACCCCGGCCGAGTGTTCCCCGGTGGATCCGGCGCCCTCCGGCAATGACGAAACTTCCCCACCTCAGGCGTTCAGCCAACTCGAGGTGATGAGAAGAATAAACGCCGACAGAAAAAATAAGAATTAGAGCGGTTCGGCGCGCTCTTCCGCCGGGTGATCCAAACGGCGGAACCATGCGTAAGAAGTCGCATGGACCCGGGAAGATCACTATGACGGTCGCGGCGGCAACCAGGCTGGATTTTTCCTCCGGCGGCATCAATGATGCCCTTGTGGCGGGGCTTTGCCCGCGGCGCAAGACGGAGGATCCGCTCATTGTGACGGACAATGTGGTGACGGTTGCCCAGGATCGGGGGCCCGCGGCCATGATCGCGCTGCTGAAGGCGGTGGCCCGCGACGGCGACCGTCAGGCCTTCACGCGGCTGTTTTTGCATTATGCCCCACGCATCAAGACCTTTTTGCGCAAACTCGGCACCGAGGATGCGGTGGCGGAGGAATTGGCGCAGGAGGCCATGCTGGCGGTTTGGCGGCAGGCGGCGTCTTTCGATCCTGCCAGGGCCAATGCCGGAACCTGGATTTTCTCCATCGCCCGCAATCTGCGGATTGACAGGCTGCGCAAGGAAAAACGTCCCGCCTGCTGCGTCGACGGCGAAGAACCGGGGATAGATCCGGCACCCCGTGCAGACGACGCGCTGGCGACTTTGCAGGGCGAGCGCCGCCTGCGCGGGGCTTTGGCCGGATTGCCGGCCGACCAGGCGGAGGTGGTCACCCTTTCCTTCTACGAGGATCGGCCGCATGCCGAGATCGCGGCACGTCTGAAAATCCCCTTGGGAACGGTGAAATCGCGCCTGCGCCTGGCCATGAAGCGTATCCGCGCCGGCCTGGGAGAGGATCCCTCATGACCGCCGTCTCCCATCCCCCGGACGACCTGCTGATGGCCTACGGCGCCGGTTCGCTCGACGAACTGACCGCCGTGCTGGTCGCCACCCATCTGTCACTCTGTCCGCACTGCTGCGCCGAGGTGGCGTTGGTCGAAGCGATGGGCGGCGCGCTGCTCGAGGATCTGGCGCCGGCCGAGATGGCCGATAACGCCTTGGCCGCCATTCTCAAGCGCCTGGATGAGCCGGCGCCGCGACGGGTGCCGGTCGCGCCGGCGCGGTCGGACCGGCTTCCCGGGCCGCTGAGCGATTACCTTCCGGGGGGACTGCAGGCGCTGGCCTGGAAACGCCTGGGCAGGGGGATCGAACAGGTTGTGCTGCTGCGGCGCGATGCCGCCAAACTGCGACTGCTGCGGATCGGCGCCGGCGTCGCGGTCCCCGCCCATGGCCATCGCGGGACCGAACTGACCCTGGTCCTGCGGGGCGGTTTCACGGATCTCGGGCGGCATTACGGACCGGGGGACGTGGCCGGCGCCGACGTCGCCACCGTTCACAGTCCGGCGGCGGATGACGGGGAAGCCTGCCTCTGCCTGGCGGTGACCGACGCCCCCTTGCGTTTGACCGGGATGCTGGGGCGCCTGATCAATCCTTTCCTCGACCTGTGAGGCGGAGCGCCGGCCATGAGTGAGCGCATCTGGATTACCGGCGCCGGCTCGGGGATCGGTGAGGCGCTGGCCATCGCTATCGCCGGCCGCGGCGCCAGTGTGATTGCCAGCGGCCGGCGGGCGGCGCCGCTTAAGGCCCTGGAACAGCGTCATCCGGCCATTTCCGCTCTGCCCCTCGACGTCACCGATGCCGAAGCCGTCACCCGGGCCGTTGCCGGGATGGGGCGCGTCGACACCGCCATCCTCTGCGCCGGCACCTATCTGCCGACCCCGGGCCAAAGCTTCGACGCCGCCACGGTGCGCGGCCTGATGGAAACCAATCTGATGGGCACTGTTCATTGTGTCGCGGCCCTGCTGCCCGGCATGCTGGCTCGGCGGGCCGGGCGCCTGGTGCTGGTGGCCTCTGTCGCCGGTTATCGCGGCCTGCCGACCGCGGCCGGCTATTCGGCGTCCAAGGCGGCGGTGATCGCCCTGGCGGAATCGCTGAAAACCGACCTGGAGGGCAGCGGCCTCAGGGTCAATCTGGTCAATCCCGGTTTCGTTGATACACCGCTGACCCGCCAGAACAGCTTTCCCATGCCCGATCTCATTTCCGCCGAGGCCGCCGCCGCGACCATCCTTCGCGGGTTGGCGGGGCGGCGGTTCGAGATCGCCTTTCCCGCCCGCTTCGCGGCGGTGATGAAGCTGCTGCGCCTGTTGCCAGACCGCGCCTTTTTCGCCGTCATGAACAAGGTCGCCGGCCGATGACGGCGCTGGCCGCCTGGGCTGAATTCTGGCAGACCCTGACCCCCGCCTCGATACCCCGGGTGCGGGAACTGTGTGCCCCGGATGTCCGTTTTGCCGATCCGTTCAACGACCTGGTCGGCGTGGACCCTCTGCAGGCCATGCTGCGGCACATGTTCACCACCCTGGAACAGCCCGGCTTCGTCGTCGAGGATCAGGCCATGGGGCATGACGCCGGTTATCTCCGCTGGCGCTTTTCCGCCCGTCTGGGCCGCCATCCGCTGGTCATCGTCGGGATGAGCGAGATCCGCTTCGCGCCGGACGGCAAGGTGACGCTGCATCGCGACCATTGGGACGCCGGGGCCCAGGTCTATGGCCGCGTCCCGCTGCTGGGCGCGGCCATAGGCATGGTCAGGAGGCGGATTTCGCTGCCGGCTTCATGAAGAACAGGGTGACGACGCCCAGATCGACGCCCCATTTGGATATCCGCGACCGATTGATGATGGCACCGCCCGGTTGCAGGAACATCCAGTCGTCGAAGGTTACTCTGAGCTTGCCGTCGCCGATCTTGAGATCCATGGCATAGGCCCAGTAGAGGGCGTTGCCGGCCGAGATGCCGGAGGCGGTTCCGATCACGTCGCCGGCCTCGCCCTCGTATCGGCCGTCAGCGCGCTTTCTGATGGTCCAGATGCGTTGGTCGGTTTCGCCGTCGTTGTAGACGAAATGCTCGTCCAGGCGCAGTCGCTCGCCGTTCCAGTCACCGGTGATGTCGACGGTGAACTGGCGGCGGACTTTGCCGAAGCGGTCTTCGAACAGCCCCCAGGCCTGGGTATGTCCGGCAAAATATTCCTCCAACACCAGCTTGGGTTGGGCGGTGGCGAAGTCCTCGGGTTTCATCGGCGAACACCCCGCGAGCAGAAGGAAGGAAAGAAAAGCGAGACGTCTGGGAGTCATCATCGATCAGGTCTCCGATAGCCGGGCAATGCGGCCGGTGGTGTCATCAGTCCCTGGCCAGCACCAGATGTTGAACATCGATGGCGCCGGTGCGGAACCCGGCGCGGCAATAGGCGATGTAGAACTCCCACAATCTTTTGAAGCGGTCGTCGAAACCCAAGGCGGCGATCCTTGGCCATGACCGCCGGAAATCGCCTCCCCACAGATCCAGCGTGCGATCGTAATCGCGTCCGAACCGTCTTGTGGTGGCCAGCCGGAGGCCGGCCTGGTCGGCCTGGGCCTGCAGGACTGCCGGCGAGGGCAACATGCCGCCGGGAAACACATGGCGCTGGATGAAGTCGCAGCCCCGGCGATAGGCGGCGAACCGCTCGTCATCGATGACGATGGCCTGCAACCCGGCCTTGCCGCCGGGTTTCAGGCGGTCGCGGAGAGTGGCGAAATAGGTGGGCCACCAGCGCTCGCCCACCGCTTCGATCATCTCCACCGAGACGATCCGGTCGAACTCGCCGGTGACGTCGCGGTAGTCCTGCAGGCGGATGTCGCAGCGTCCGGCCAGACCGGCCCGCGCCAGCCGGCGGGTGGCCCAGCCATGCTGCTCCTCGGACAGTGTCAGCCCGACCACTTCGGCGCCGTATTCCCCGGCCAACAATTCGGCGAAGCCACCCCAGCCGCAGCCGATCTCGAGAACCCGCATGCCGGGACGGATGCCGATATCCTCGGCGATGGCCCGGTATTTGCGTTCCTGCGCGCGGCTCAGGCATTCGTCGTCCGCGGAGAACAGCGCCGACGAGTAGCTCATGCCGGGATCCAGCCACTGGCTGTAGAAGGCGTTGCCCAGGTCGTAATGGGCGGAGATGTTGCGCCGGCTGCCGCGGCGGCTGTTGTCGTGCAGCCGGTGCCACAGCTTGAGCCCCTGGCGCAGCAGAAAATGGCCGTCGAAGGCCATGCCGACGGCGCGTTCGTTGATATCGCCCAGTTCCAACAGGGCGGCCAGATCGGTGCTGTCCCAGTCGCCGTCGATATAGGCCTCGCCCAGTCCCACCGACCCGCCGGTGACCAGTCGGCGCAGCGCGCGCAGCCGGTGGAGGCGGATATCGGCCTGGGGACCCGGGGCGGCGCCGGCGAGCAGGCGGCTCTCGCCGCCGGGCAGGGTAACCGTCAGTTGTCCCGCCGCCAGCCGGTGCTCCAGCAGTGACAGCAGGGTCCCGCCCGACCAGGGGCGGCGAAGCGCGGCGACGGTCAGCGATCGGGTCTCGGCAGTCATAGGACATCCCTCTTGTCGGCTAAGGACACCAGCGCCTCGGGGGGTGGCGGCTTGCGGTGAAACGGCGCTCCCTTGAGCCACAGGCGGAGAGCCTCCCAATGAATGCCGCCCAGAATCTTGAGCGGCAGCAGCGGATAAGCCAGCGCGGCGCGCAACAGGGCGGCATCGGTGAGCGGCGCCCGGCGCGCCGTGTGAGTGGCGATCAGGATCGGCCTGCCGGTGGCGCGGTCACGTTCGCGGATAGACAGGGCAAGGATCTCGTCGGGCGCCCGCACAGCGAAATCATAGGTTCCGCCCAGGCCGATAAAGGGCGAGACATGAAAGCATTTATCGGCGGAATGGCGCAGCGTGCGGCGCTGGTCGGCCTCGGTGTGAACCAGATAGGCATGGCGCTCGCCGAAGGTGTTGTGCACCTCATAGAGGACCGCCGCCAACCTCCCCGCGGCGTCGCGGCAAAACCAGGTGGTCAGCGGGGTAAAGCCGAAGCCCAGCACGCGAGGGAACAGATGCACCGTGACCCGGCCACCGTCGAGGCGGATACCATGGCGGGCCAGTTCGCCGTCGATCCAGCGGCGGGGATCGGCGCCGTCGCCGAGGTCGCGATCATGGATGGAAAACAGGTTGGCGCGGTTGTGGGAGAGCCATCGGCTGCCGAGGGCGTTCAGTTCGTCGAGGTCGACGAGTAGTGACGCAACCCGATAGGTGAACCGATGGCCCACCGGTGCCAGCCGATGATGCATGACCTGCCCGAGATAGAGGCAGGATCGCATCATGCCGCCGGCTCCGCCGTCAACACCACGCCGCCCATCGCTTCGGCCAGCGAAAGGCCCGACGAGAAGGCGTCCTCGTGAAATCCGTAGCCGAAATAGGACCCGCAGAACCAGGTGCGGCGATGCCCCTGGATCAGCGGCAGCCGCTCCTGCGCCTCCATGGCCGAAGCGTCGAAGACCGGATGATGGTAGACGATGCGGGCATGCACCGAGTCGTCCCTGGGCGTGGTGATGGGATTGAGGGTGCCGAACAGCGGCAGCCGCGGGTCAAGCGATTGCAGGCGGTTCATCCAATAGGTGACGCAAAGCCGCCGCGAACCGTCAGGCCCGGCCTGTCCCAGATAGTTCCAGGCCGACCACACCCGTCGCCGCCTGGGCATCAGCGTGACGTCGCCATGCAGCAAGGCGAGGTTTTCCTGGTAGCTGAAGGCGCCCAGCACAGACCGCTCTCCGGCCCCGGGATCGGCGAGAAGAGCCAGGGCCTCGTCGGCATGGGCACCGATCACCACCTGATCGAACACCGCCCGCTGGCCGTCGGCGGTGGTGACCTCCACCTCGTCCGGTCGCCGCGCGATCTGGACTACCGCGGTGTTGAGGCGGATCTCCGCGGCCTCGGTGTCGGCGATCAGCCGGCGGACATATTCCCGGCTGCCCCCGGTCACGGTGCGCCATTGCGGACGGTCCACCAGCTGCAGCAAGCCATGGTTGCTGCAAAAGCGGATGAAGCTGATGGCCGGGAAGTCCATCATGGTTTCCGCCGGTGCCGACCAGATGGCCGCCGCCATGGGCAGCAGATGATCCTCGACAAAGGCGCGGCCATAATGGTTGCGGCGCAGATAGTCGCCCAGGCTGGGGCCGGGACCGGTCTCCGTCATCAACCTCGGTGCCTCGCGGTAAAACCGCAGGACGTCGGCGATCATGCCGAGGAAACGGGGCCGGATCAGGTTGGTCGGTTGGCCGAACAGGCCGCCCAGGCTGCCGCCGGAATATTCAAGCCGCCCCTGATCCAGTGACACCCCGAAGGACATATCGGTGGCCTGGGTGGGCACGCCGAGACGGTCGAACATGGCGATCAGTTTCGGATAGGTCCGCTGGTTGTAGACGATGAAGCCGGTATCGACGGCGATCGCCGCGCCATCGGGGGCCGGCACCACAACGGTGTTGGCATGCCCC
>DUZF01000083.1 GCA_013349665.1 Rhodospirillaceae bacterium
CGCTGATGATCATGGACCTCGACCTCTTCAGCCTGGTCAACGATGCCCTGGGGCAGGCCGCCGGTGATTCCTTGCTGATCGAGGTGGCGCGCCGCATCAAGATGGGCGTCCGCGAAACCGATACCGTCGTGCGCCTGGACGGCGACCGCTTCGGCCTGGTGATGGCCATCGCCGGGGTGGAAGACAGCGTCAATATCGCCGAGAAGATCCTCCGCGTGGTCAAGGAACCGTTCCACATCGACGGCCAGGAGGTGGTCGCCACCCTGTCCATTGGCATCAGCGTGCTGCGGGTGGATGCCGACGCCGCCGACCAACTGACCAAGAACGCCGAGCACGCCTTGCACTTCGCCAAGACCTCGGGGCGAAACCAGTACCAGTTCTTCTCCAAGGACATGAACCGCAAGGCACGCGCGCGCCTGGAATTGGAGACGCGGATGCGCCGCGCCCTGACCAACGAGGAGTTCATCGTCTACTACCAGCCGAAGGTCTCCATCGATTCCGACACCATTGTCGGCGCCGAGGCCCTGGTGCGCTGGCTTGACCCTGAAAAGGGGATCGTCTCGCCCGGCGAGTTTATCCCGGTTGCCGAGGAAACCGGCCAGATCGAGGCCATCGGCAATTGGGTGCTGCTGAAATCCTGCGAGCAGAACAAAGTGTGGCAGGACATGGGGCTGGCCCCGATCAAGGTCTCGGTCAATGTCTCGGCCCGCCAGTTCCGCTCGCGCAGCCTCCACGACACGGTGGTGGACATCCTGGCTCGGACCAGGCTCGATCCGGCCTGGCTGGAGTTGGAAATCACCGAGAGCATGCTGATGAACGACGTGGACATGGCGGTGCGCAAGATGACGGCGTTGCGCGACCTCGGGGTCGGTCTGTCCATCGACGACTTCGGCACCGGCTATTCCTCACTCAGCTATCTCGGGCAGTTTCCCATCACCACGCTGAAGATCGACCGCGCCTTCATCGCCGACGTCGAAACCAACCCGAAGACGGCCGAGATCGCGCGGGCGATTATCGGCCTGTCGCGCGGCCTGAACCTGCAGGTGGTGGCCGAGGGCGCCGAAGTCGCCGCCCAGGTCCGCTTTCTGACCCAGAACGGTTGCGACACCGTCCAGGGCTTCTACTATTCCCGCCCGGTTCCCGCCGACGATTTTGAGCGGATGATGCGCCTGCCCGGCATGGCCCGCGGCTAAGCCCAAAACTGTTTGCTTCGGCCCGAGTGGCGTCGGCGTCTCGAGAATTGAGATTTCTCTTATTTTCCCAAGATGGTGCCCGCTGCCGGACTTGAACCGGCACGGCCTTTCGGCCTACGGATTTTAAGTCCGCATTGCCTACAATGAAGGCCGCTCGATCCAAGTTCCCGTCAACGCTGTTTTGCGGGTAAAGGGTCGCTTCTCGCGGCAACTCGCCTACAACGGCAACAAGCTCATGTTGGAACGATAACCCCAGCCATGTATGCGGATCATATTCGATATTCCGCTATTTTAGCGGCTTTTTCCCTATGATTCAGCCGAATATCGATGAATCATATTGAAATATCCGCTAAAATAGCGGAAACTAGACTATGGAATATAAGAATCTGCCGAACTTGGCCTCTTATGTCACGGCGCTGATGGCATCAGGACGGCTTAGCTTTACGCCAGAGGAGGCACAGGCCGCGCTGGGCATTGAACGAGGCGCTTTTCTCGACGCTGCGGAAAAGCTGCAAAAACGCCGACAAATCTTAACCCCGCGGCGAGGGTTCTACGTTGCCGTGCCGCCGCAGTTTCTCAATCTGGAAGGCCCACCGCCGTCATTTTTCATCGACGATCTGATGCGCCAGATAGCCGCAAACTATTACGTCGGACTGCTCAAGGCGGCAGAACTGCACGGCGCCGCCCATCAGGCGGTAATGGAGTTTCAAGTGGTCGCAGAAAAACAGATTCCCGCCATGAAAACCGGTCGCGGTCGGATCTTTTTTTATTTTCGGAGAGATTTCGACGCAGTCACCGGCGGTATCGAACAACGCAATACGGATACCGGGACGATGAAGGTTTCGTCCCCGGAACTGACGATCCTCGACCTGTTGCGATATCCGCAGGGCAGCGGCGGGCTCGATAATATCGTCACCGTTGTCGACGAACTGGCGCCCAACGCCGACGCAGATAAACTGGGCGGCTTATGTCCGGCTTTCGAGCGGGCGGTCGTCCAGCGAACCGGGTATCTGCTCAACAAAGCCGGTTTTGACGACCTGGCGGAAAAGATGCGCGCAAGTCTTGCGGAGGGACCTGCCCTCCAGTGGGTCGAATTGGACCCCTCCCTGGCTAGGGACCCGGATCTCACTCCAGAGGTTGTCGAACGCGACAAACACTGGCGGGTCTTGGTCCGGCGGTATCCTGAGCGCGATCTATGATCCCGAGAATGAACATCGTCGCCTGGAGCGCCGCTGCGCCGTGGCCTGAATTGCGGCAGGTGGAGCAGGATCTGATCATCAGCCGGGCGCTGATAGACTTGTTTGGAGATCCGGTACTTGCCGCGGAATTGCGCTTCCGCGGTGGCACCGCGATCAACAAGCTATTTTTCCCCAAGCCGCTGCGCTATTCGGAGGACATCGACCTGGTGCGGACGACCGCCGGACCGATCGGCCCGATCCTCGACCGAATCCGTACGGTATTGGGGCCCTGGCTGGGGCGCGCCGCCTTCGATCAGAGCGATACCGCGCCAAAACTCCGATTCCGCATTCCTGCCGAAGACGGAACGGCGGAGATGCGCCTCAAGGTCGAGATCAACACGCGGGAGATCGATACGTTCGACGAACCGCTGGCCGTTCCTTTCGCCGTGGTCAATCCCTGGTTCTCGGGGAAAGCAACCATTGCCACATTTACGCCGGAAGAACTGCTGGCCACCAAGCTGCGCGCCCTGCTTCAGCGCGACAAGGGGCGCGATCTTCTCGACCTTGCCCACGCTCTCGACGTTCTTCCGGGCCTGAATACGGCACGCGTGGTCGAGTGCCTGAGCCTTTATCTGGCGAGAGCCGGCCAAGCGATCAACCGCGCCGAGGCCGAGAAGCGCATGTTCGCCAAGCTGGTTGCTCCCCGCTTTCTCACCGACATCCGCCCTTTGCTCACCGCCGAGACGGCAGAACAATTGACAGACGCGGCCGTACGAAGGTCCTTCGCGACCGTATTTCGACATTTCATCATGGCGATGCCGGGTGCCGCATGGGCCAAGACGCCAGAAAAACTGGAAAAATTTGACCTGGAGGCGCTTCTTGCTCGGGGCTAGGTGCACATTTAAACCAGCTATTTCCTGCTGGCGGCGATGTCCGAAAAGCAAATCAAGTGACTGCTGGCCAACAATCTCGCCGCCGGGCTTTCGCCGACAAAAGCCGCTCAGTTGTCATTTGCAGAAGTGAGACCGCGGCAGCACAGCGTTCAGGTCATGGACCTTGCCAGCCCGGAGAGATCATCATTATTTCTAGGCCGCGTCATCTTGTGCTCAACCCAGAAGCGATGGCACGCTGTCGGTTAGATCGTCGATAATACAGACGATCCTCCAGATAGGGGCTGGAAGACTCCATTGCGTGTGGACAGGAGAATCGCTGACGGAACGCAACCTCGATATCGATCATTGCATGCCGTGGTCGGCATGGCCCTGCGAAGATTTATGGAATTTGATGCCGGTTGACCGGTCGGTCAATCAGCGTCTGAAACGGCATCGCCTTGTAGCGTTGCGATCTGATCAGCAGGTCGAAGAGTGGGTGCTGTAACCAACACCAATGTTTGGTGCCCGCTGCCGGACTTGAACCGGCACGGCCTTTCGGCCTACGGATTTTAAGTCCGTTATGTCTACCATTCCATCAAGCGGGCCTGCGCGGACGTTACCCGCTGCCGCGACAAGCCGCAAGACTCCCACAGCCGTCAGTTCTCGTCCTCGCCCTGACTCATGATGCCGACGCCCATGCCGAGGCTGCCGAAGGTCACCGCCAGCCCGAAAAACAACAGCCCGAGGGACAGCAGCCCATTCGCCGATTCACCGGCCAGGGTCCGCAGATGCCCGATATCGAAGGCCAGGATCAGGCCGCCGAACAGCAGGCCGCCGACGACCCCGACCAGCAGATGGCGGAGCAGAAAGGAAATGAGAGTGCGTTCCTGGCGCAACATGTCCTTATTGCGCCGAGCCTTCGCCCTCGACGCGAACGCCCAGCCGGCCGGCCATCTCTTCGACCTCGCGGCCGGCCTCGTTCAGGGCCGTCCGGTCGGTGCCGCGGATGACGATGACGGTGCCGTAGACGCCGTCACGGGTAAAGGGATAGCTGCCGATCTCCAAGTCCGGCCGACGCCGCTGGATCTCCGCCAACGCCTCGGCGATCAGGCCTTCGCTGCCGAAGATGGTGACGTTCAGCGACAACAGACGGGCGCCGCCCCGCAATCCGGCCTTCAGGCCATCGAACATCGCCTGCATGATGCGCGGCACGCCGGCCAGCACATGCACATTGCCCAGGCGGTATCCCGGGGCATGACTGACCGGGTTGTCGATCAGTTCGGCCCCTTCCGGCAATGTCGCCATGCGCAACCGCGCCTCGTTGAGATTTTCCGGCTTGATCTGCCGCAGCAGACATTCCACCGCCCGCGGATCCCGGCGCAGCGGCACGCCGAAGGCCTTGGCGATGCAGGCGGAGGTGATGTCGTCATGGGTCGGACCGATGCCGCCGGTAGTGAAGACGTAATCATGCGTCGCCCGCAGATGATTGACCGCGGTGACGATGGCCGTCTCGTCGTCGGCCACCACGCGGACTTCCTTGAGGCGAATACCGCGCTCCACCAGTCCGCTGGCGATGTATTGCAGATTGGTGTCCTGGGTTCGCCCCGACAGGACCTCGTTGCCGATGATGATCAGCACTGCGGTGACTTCGTCGCTCATGGCAAAACCCTACAACCAATCGCGGAGGATCGCCACCAGCGGAAGATCAGCCGGCGGCATGACATAGTCGGCGAGGCGAGGCGGACGCACCCAGGCCAGCTGCTGGCCCTCGCGGGGTTCGGGCAGGCCGCGCCAGCGCCGGCAGGCGAACAGCGGCATCAGCAGATGGAAGCTGTCGTAATCATGGGAGGCGAAGGCCAGCGGCGCCAGGCAGGCGGCGGTGACGTCGATCCCCAGTTCCTCGGCCAGTTCGCGTTCCAGCGCCGCCTCCGGCGTCTCTCCCGGATGGAGCTTGCCGCCGGGAAACTCCCACTGGCCGGCCATCGCCTTGCCGGCGGGCCGCCGGCACAGCAGCACCCGGCCGTCGCGGTCGACCAGCGCCGCCGCCGCCACCAGCAGGGTCGGCCGCGCCGCCCGGTGCGCCTCCCAGCCCGGACGGTCGATGATCAGAAAGTCGAGGTCGGCGGTCACGCCGCGCGCCGGCAGCACCGTCGGGCGGCGCTGGTGAAAGCTCATTCCGGCCTTGTCCATGACGCGGCGCGAGGCCGGGTTGTCGGGCATCACCGACGCCCAAACCAGGCTTTGGCGGAAATTGACGAACAACAGACGCAGGCAACGCCGCACCGCCTCGGTGGCGTAGCCGCGCCCCCAGGCCCGGCGGGCGATCCAGTAACCGATCTCCGCCGAATCGCCGCCGAGCGTGGCGCCGACACAGCCGACCAGGGCGCCGCCCACCCGTTCCTCGATGGCGCAGACGACGGCGCGGCCGCCGGCCATTTCAGCCTTCGCCGTGGCGACGAAGGCGTCGGCGTCGGCGGGGCGATAGGGAAAAGGGAGGTTGGAGGTGCTTCTCACCACCTCCCAGTCGTTCAGCAGGCGGCAGACCTCGGCGGAGTCGGACTCGACCAGGGGCCGCAGACGCAAATGCGCGGTGTCGAGGGCCGCGCCCTGCCAACCGTCCTCGCCGGCGGGACAGCCGGCCTCATCAGGTGCGGTAAGACCCATTGATGTCGATGTAACCGTGTGTCAGATCACAGGTCCAGACGGTGGCACGGCCACGCCCGACGCCGACATCCACCTCGAAACGGATCTCGTCGCCCTGCATATGGCGGGTCACCGGCGTCTCGTCGTAGCCGGGCGCCACCTGGCCGTCGCAGGCCACCAGCACGCCGCCGATGCGGATGGCCAGGCGGTCGCGATCGGCCTTTTCCCCGGCCTTGCCCACCGCCATGACGATGCGGCCCCAATTGGCGTCCTCGCCGGCCACCGCCGTCTTGACCAGCGGCGAATTGGCGATGGCCATGCCGATGCGTTTGGCGGCTCGGCGGCTGGCCGCCCCAAGAACCGAGATCTCGACCAGTTTGCGCGCCCCCTCGCCGTCCCTGACCACCATCAGCGCGAGGTCGCGCAGGACCCGGTCGAGAGCCTTGCGGAAGCCGCGGAGTTCGGCGAGGTTGACCGGCGGCGCATTACCGGCGGCGCCAGTGGCGAACAGCATCAGGCTGTCGCTGGTCGAGGTGTCGCTGTCGACGGTGATGCTGTTGAAGGATGTCTCCGACCCCGCCGCCAGCAGTTTCTGCAACAGCGGCGCCGGCACATTGGCGTCGGTGAAGACATAGGCCAGCATGGTGGCCATGTCGGGAGCGATCATCCCCGCGCCCTTGCAGAAACCGGCGATCCGCACCGGCACGCCGCCGATGACGGCTTCGGCCTGGCTGAGCTTCGGATAGGTATCGGTGGTCAGGGTGGCCCGCGCCGCCCGCTCCCAGCCGTCGGCGGCCACCCGCCGCAACGTATCGCCGAGAACGGCGGTGATTTTGCCGTCGTCCAACGGCACGCCGATGGTGCCGGTGGAGGCGATGAACACCTCCCCGGTCGGACAACCGGCCAGCCGGGCCGCCGTCTCGACGGTTCGCCGCACCGCGGCCTCGCCGGCCTTGCCGGTGAAGGCGTTGGCGTTGCCGGAATTGACCACCACCAGACGCGCCTTGCCGCCGGCCAGGGCCTGGCGACACCACAGGACCGGCGCCGAGGCGGTAAGCGAGCGGGTAAAGACGCCGGCCACCGTGGTGCCCGGCGCCAACTCCGCCAGCATGACGTCATCCCGCCCCTGATAGCGCAGACCGGCCGCCGCCGTGGCGAAGCGCACTCCGCCCAGCGGCGCCGGCACCGCGATGGTTTTCGGGGCAAGCGGTGAAACGGCGGTCATTGCCGGTTCAGGGCTTGACCTTCTCGGAGGCCGGCGATCCATCCGCTTTGAAGCGGGAGATCTGCGCCGATTTCTGCAGCCCTTCGATGACCTTCTGCAGATCCTGCTGGGCCAGCTGGTTCTTGATCTGCGGCTTGGCCTGTTCATAGGACGGCGGCGGCGCCGTGCGGCGGTCTTCGACACGGATCACATGCCAGCCGAACTGCGTCTTGACCGGGGTCTGGGTGAATTCGCCGTTCTTCAGCTTGAAGGCCGCCTCGGAGAATTCCGGAACCGTCTCTTCCTTGCCGATATAGCCGAGATCGCCGCCGTTGCTCTTGCCCGACGGATCGATGGTCTTGGCCTTGGCTTCCTCCTCGAAGGCAGTCCCCGCCTTGAGATCGGCGATCACCGCCTTGGCCTCGTCCTCGGAGTTGACCAGAATGTGACGGGCCTTGACCTCTTCCTTCGGCGGCTGGGTCTTCTTCATCTCTTCGAACTGCCGCTTGATCTGGTCTTCGGTGATGTCGGCGTCGACGCGGCGCTTCAGATAGGCCTGCTGCAGGATCTGCTGCTGAGCCTCCTTGACCTGCGCCTTGACCTCGGGATCGCTTTCCAGATTCAGCTTTTTCGCCTGCTCCAGAAGGAGCTGCCCGGTGATCACATGATCCAGCAGTTGGTCATACACCATCTCCAGCGGCACCTGGCGCAATTGCGCGATGCTCTGCTGCATCTCGACCAGTGTCGAGCGGTGGATTTCCTTGCCGTTGACGGTGGCGACCACCGGGTCGGCACCGGCAGCCAGGGCCGGTAAGGCGATGGCTGTCAATACAGCGGCAAGACCAAGACGGTATTTCATCCGGTAATTCCTTTTCCTGAAACGGAGACTTCCGCACATACACGCGCATTAAGCATAACCGCGGCCGCCTTACAAGAGCAGCGATGAAGGGCTCCGGCCATCGATGGAGGTAGTGGCGGCTTTCGTTGACAGACCCGATGCCTGCCTCTATCTGTGTCATCGTCTCGCGCGCCGCGGATGTATTGTTTATCGAGGATGCCCATGTTCGGCGCTATCGCCCGCCGTTTTTTCGGCACCGCCAATGATCGCCTTCTGAAGACACTGAAGAAGCAGGTGGATGCCATCAACGGCCTGGAGGCCGGTCTGACCGGCATGACCGACGACCAGCTGCGGGCCCGCACCGACTGGCTGCGCCAGCGCTTGGCCGGCGGCGAAAGCGAGGACGACATCCTGGTGGAAGCCTTCGCCACCGTCCGCGAGGCGGCCAAGCGCACCCTCGGTCAGCGCCATTTCGACGTCCAGCTGCTGGGCGGCATCGTGCTGCACAAGGGGATGATCTCCGAAATGCGCACCGGTGAAGGCAAAACCCTGGTGGCGACGCTGGCGGTCTATCTCAATGCGCTGTCCGGCAAGGGTGTGCATGTGGTGACCGTCAACGACTATCTGGCGCAGCGCGATTCCGAATGGATGGGGCAGATCTACCGTTTTCTCGGCCTCACGGTGGGCTGTATCGTCCACGACCTCAGCGACGTCGAACGTCAGGCCGCCTATGGCGCCGACATTACTTACGGCACCAATAACGAATTCGGTTTCGACTATCTGCGCGACAATATGAAATTCCGTCTGGAGGAAATGGTCCAGCGGCCCTTCCATTACGCCATCGTCGACGAGGTGGACTCGATTCTGATCGACGAGGCGCGCACGCCGCTGATCATTTCCGGCCCCACCGAGGACAATTCCGAACTCTATATGCGGGTCGACCGGCTGATTCCCGATCTCGCCGCCGAGGACTTCGAAAAAGACGAGAAGGTGCGCGCCGCCACCTTCACCGAACAGGGCGTCGAGCATATGGAGCAGATGTTGAAGGACATCGATCTGCTCAAGGGCGGCAACCTCTACGACATCCAGAACATCAGCCTGGTGCACCACTCCAACCAGGCCTTGCGGGCCCATAAGCTGTTCACCCGCGACATCGACTATATCGTCAAGGACAACAAGGTCATCATCATCGACGAATTCACCGGCCGCATGATGGAGGGACGGCGTTATTCGGACGGCCTGCACCAGGCGCTGGAGGCCAAGGAACAGGTGGCGATCCAGAACGAGAACCAGACCCTGGCGTCGATCACCTTCCAGAACTATTTTCGCCTCTATCCGAAGCTGGCCGGCATGACCGGCACGGCGATGACCGAAGCCTCGGAATTCGGCGAAATCTACAATCTCGAAGTGGTGGACATCCCGACCAATGTCGATGTCTGCCGCCGCGACGAGGACGACGAGGTCTATCGCACCGCGCGGGAGAAGTTCGACGCCATCGTCACCCTGATCGAGGACTGCGCCAAGCGCCGCCAGCCGGTGCTGGTGGGCACCGTCAGCATCGAGAAATCGGAAATGCTGTCGGGCCTGTTGAAGAAAAAGAAGGTCCCGCACGAAGTCCTCAATGCCCGCCACCATGAACGCGAGGCCTATATCGTGTCGCTGGCCGGCGTTCCCGGCGCCGTCACCATCGCCACCAACATGGCCGGCCGCGGCACCGACATCCAGCTGGGCGGCAATTTCGACATGCGGCTGCGCCATGAATTGGCCGGCATCGAGGACCCGGCGCAGCGCCAGGCCAAGACCGACAAGATCCGCGCCGAGGTGACGGAGCTGAAGAAGGTGGCGCTGGAGGCCGGCGGCCTTTACGTGATCGGCACCGAGCGCCATGAAAGCCGGCGCATCGACAACCAGTTGCGCGGCCGTTCGGGCCGGCAGGGCGACCCCGGCGCCTCGAAGTTCTTCCTGTCGCTGGAAGACGACCTGATGCGGATCTTCGGTTCGCAGCGGATGGACGGCATGCTGCAGAAGCTGGGCCTGCAGGACGGCGAGGCGATCATCCATCCGTGGATCAACAAGGCTCTGGAAAAGGCGCAGCAGAAGGTCGAAGCCCGCAATTTCGACATCCGCAAGAACCTGCTGAAGTTCGACGACGTGATGAACGACCAGCGCAAGGTGATCTACGAACAGCGCAAAGACCTGATGAGCGCCACCGAGGTGGCCCAGGCCATCGTCGACATGCGCCACGAGGTGATCGAGGAGATGGTCGGCAAATGCGTCCCCGAGCGGGCCTACCCCGAGCAATGGGATGTCGCCGGCCTGCATGAGGAGGTCCTGCGGGTCTTCAATCTCGACCTGCCGGTCGCCGATTGGGCCAAGGAAGAAGGCATCGCCGACCAGGAGATCCGCCACCGCATCCTTGATGCCGCCGACCGCAAAATGGCGGAAAAAGCCGCCAATTACGGCCCCGAGGTGATGCGGATGGTGGAAAAGAGCCTGCTGCTGCAGCTGCTCGACCAGTCCTGGAAGGATCACCTGCTGACCCTCGACCACCTGCGCCAGGGCATCGGCCTCAGGGCCTACGGCCAGCGCGACCCGCTCAATGAATACAAGCGCGAGGCCTTCAATCTGTTCGAGGTCATGCTGTCCCAGCTGCGCGAACGGATCACCAGCGTCATGGCCCATATCGAACTCAGCGTCGAACCGGGCACCGAGGAGATGCTGGCGCCGCGCCGTCCCAGCCAGTTGGTGGAAGGCCGCGAGGACCCGGCCTTCGCCGATGAAGCCGCGCCGAACAGTCAGACCGTCAGCCTGCAGCCGATGCGCACCCAGGCCATCGACCCCGGCAATCCGGCCACCTGGGGCAGCTCGCCCCGCAACGCCCCCTGCCCCTGCGGCTCCGGCAAAAAATATAAACACTGCCACGGTGCGGTACGCTGATCTCTGCCGTCAGTTTTTAATATTTCTCAGTCGTAAGTCGATACGCTAAAGTCTTTGCTTCAAACGATCCTCGCGTAAAGGAAAGAAGCAAATGGCAAGAATAGCGTTGGTGACGGGTGGTATGGGGGGCCTCGGTGAAGCCATTTGCATCAAATTGGCGGCGCTGGGAGACAGGGTTATCACGACCTACAGCCCCAGCAATACCACCGCCAAGGATTGGCTGCGCAAGATGAACGACATGGGATACGGCTTCCGCGCCTATCCCTGCGACGTCATGGCCTACGACTCGGCGAAGGCCTGTGTCGCCGAGATTGTCAAGGACGCCGGTCCGATCGACGTGCTGGTCAACAACGCCGGCATCACCCGCGATCTCACCTTCAAAAAAATGACCAAGGACGACTGGGACGCCGTCATCCACACCAATCTCGACTCGGTATTCAACATGACCAAGCAGGTCATGGACGGGATGATCGACCGCGGCTGGGGCCGGGTGATCAACATTTCCTCGGTCAACGGCACCAAGGGCGCCTTCGGTCAGACCAACTACGCCGCGGCGAAGGCCGGCATGCATGGCTTCACCAAGTCGCTGGCGCTGGAAGTGGCCAAGAAGGGAGTTACCGTCAACACCATTTCGCCCGGCTATATCGGTACCAAGATGGTGATGGCGATCCCCGAGGATGTGCTGGAGTCCAAAATCCTGCCGCAGATCCCGATGTCGCGCCTGGGCAAACCGGATGAAGTGGCCGGCCTGGTGGCCTATCTGGCCTCGGACGAGGCTGCCTTCGTCACCGGCGCCAACATCTCCATCAATGGCGGTCAGCACATGTTCTGAGGGTTTCGCCGGAGAGCAACGCCTCGGCGCAGAACGACTGCAGGTCGTCTGCGCTGGGCGCCTGCTTGGTGCGGACCACATGGCTGCGGACGCGGGCAAGAACCGTCTCCGCCTCATCCTTGCCGAGCGTCAGGCCCAGGCCGGCGCAGGCATGGAGGATCGCCGCCACCCCCGAATGCTTGCCCAGCACAATGCGGTGCCGCCGGCCCAGGCTGGCCGGATCAAGCGCCTGGTAGGTGCGCGGATCGCGCAGCAGGCCGCTGACATGGATACCGGCCTCATGGGTGAAGACGCCGTCGCCGACGATGCTCTTGTTGACCGGCACCGGCCGGCCCGAGGCGGCGGCGACCAGACGCGACACCTGGCCGAGGCGCCGCGGCAGGACTCCGGTCTTGCGCCCGTAGAGCTGATCGAGGGCGACGACGATTTCCTCGAGCGGCGCGTTGCCGGCGCGTTCGCCCAGGCCGTTGACGGTGGTGCTGACATGGGTGGCGCCGCCTCTGACCGCCGCCAGCGTATTGGCGGTGGCCAGACCCAGATCGTCATGGGCGTGGATCTCCAGGTCCAGGCCGCAGGCCGCCCGCAGGCGGCGGAAGATGTCATGGACGGCAAACGGCTCCATCACCCCCAGGGTGTCGGCGTAGCGGAAGCGCCGGGCCCCCGCGGCCTCGCAGGTCTCGACCACCCGGCAGAGAAAATCGGGGTCGGCCCTGGACGAATCCTCGCCGCCGACCAGGACCTCGAAGCCGCCGTCGCGGGCCTGGCGGATCATCGTCGCCAGATGACCGAGCGCCCAGGCGCGGTCGCGGCCGAGTTTGCCGGCCAGCTGCAGATCCGAGACCGGCAGCGACAGATTGACCGTGGTGATCCCGGTAATGGCCGCCGCCGCCAGATCCTCGGGGCACATCCGGCACCAGGCGATGGGGCGCGCCGCCAGCCCGAGGTCGAGCACGGCC
>DUZF01000084.1 GCA_013349665.1 Rhodospirillaceae bacterium
AAGATCAAACCGCTTTATCGTTCGCTGTTGGAGGAAGAGGGCCGCCACCAGGATAGCAAGGCCGGGTTGGCGGCCTCATGGTCTATGCTGCACAAGGCGGTCGCGGATGCCGGGTTCGACGGTTACGACCGCTACATCTTTGCCATCACTCCCGACCGATGAACGGAGGCGGACCGATGAACAAGACCCTCCGTTTGCAGGCGACGATTGCAATGCTGGCCGGGTTCGCCCCGGCCGCCATCAGCCTCATTTGCGCTATTGCCGCCCTGGCGTTGGGCGACTCGCACGCCTTGCTGTGGGTGGTGGTGGCGGCGTCATCAGCCGGTGTCTTTGTCGCCGTCAGGATCGGCGCTGCCGCCGCTGCCATTGCCGACGATCTGGCCGCCGCCAACAAGGTTTTGGCCCTGTCCTCGGCGGGCGATCTCAATGCCCGCATGCTGGGCATTCGCGGCAACGACGAGGTCGGCGCCCTGTTGCGCAATATCAACCGCCTGCTGGATCTGGCCGAGGCATTCGGCAAGGAGGCGTTCGCCGCGGTGGAATCAGCCAATGAGCGCAAGTATTTCCGTCGCGTCATCACCACCGGCATGCGTGGCGATTTCGTCCAGTTCTCCAAGAGTATCAATCGTTCTTTGAAGCTGATGGAACAACGCGACGCCGAGTTCATTTCTTTTGCCAACAATCAAGTCAAGCCGGTTGTCAACGCCGTTGCCGCCGCCGCCACCGAGTTGGAAGCCTCCTCCAGGGCTATGTCGGCTCAGTCCGTCGACACCACCCACCAGGCCATGACGGTCGCCGCCGCGTCGGAGGAGGCTTCGGTCAACGTTCAAGCTGTTGCGTCGGCAGTGGAGGAGTTTTCATCCTCTATTCAGGAGATCAGTTCCCAGGTCAATCGTGCCGCTGCCGTGGCCTCGGACGCTGCCGCCGCCGCGACGCGCACCGAGGCCACTGTTCGGGGCCTGAACGAGGCGGCCCAGCGCATCGGCACCGTCGTCACTTTGATCAAAGATGTCGCCTCACAGACCAATCTGCTGGCCTTAAATGCCACCATAGAGGCGGCCAGGGCTGGAGAAGCCGGAAAAGGCTTCGCTGTTGTGGCCAACGAGGTGAAGAATTTGGCCAACCAGACCGCCAGGGCCACGGAAGATATCAGCTCACAAGTCGCGCAGATCCAGGGGGTCGCGGCCGAGGCGATTACGGCCATCGAAGAAATCTCGCGCACCGTAACGGAAATCGGGCAAACCTCCACCGCAGTCGCCGGTGCGGTGGAAGAACAGAATGCGGTAACACTGGAGATTGCTCGCAACGTCTCGGAGGCGGCATCGGGAGCCGCCTCGGTTTCGGAAGCCATCGCCACCGTCCAGGCCACCGCCACCGAGGCGACCCAATCCGCAGGTCAGGTCGCCAATGCGGCAACCGAACTGTCCCAGCAGTCCGAGACACTCAGTCGCGAGGTCGAAGGCTTCATCGCCCGTATCGTCGGCGGCCGCCCGAAATAGGTCGGTGATTTCCAAACCTGTCGTGTTTCGGCGAACCGGTCGCACAGTTGGTGCGGTGCGTTGATCGAAAGGAAATTCATCCGCATTTGGAATAGGTGCAACTAGGACATCAAGTCCATGCAGGAGAAACTGCAATCCAATACGGCTACCATCACCCCGGAAGGCATCAAGGCGCACTCCGAACAGGTGCGTGAACGGCTGCGGTCGGGGCCGCCAAACCTGCGGCGGGCTTACATGCGGCTGCTGCTAAACAGCGTCGTGGTGGGCAAGGAAGAAATGGCCTCCCCGACCATCGCTAAAACATTGATTTTACACAATTTTTTAAATTGGCGTCCCCAAGGGGATTCGAACCCCTGTTACCGCCGTGAAAGAGAGGCTTACCATGAACATACCGTGTACGTAGGCGTCCGCCTAAATCCACCGCACCCCTTACAAATCCTTTGTTTCTGCCGTTTATCCATACGCCAATATCCGCTTGCGTCCGCCCACATAATTTCCGTACAATTTCCGTACGAGAAGATTGGAGACGCAAACATGGCCCGCACAGTCCGCAACGCCAAACTCGACAGCCGGTCGGCACGGTCAAAGCTCCCAGCCCGCCGTGAACCTTATTGGGTGGTCGTCTCCAAGGGATGCGCGGTTGGATATCGCAAGGGAACGGGGGGCGGAACCTGGATTGCCCGGTATCGAGACGACGCCGGCAAGCAGCATTACACCGCCCTTGGCGCCGCTGACGACGCGATGGATGCCGATGGGGGTGGCCTTTGCCTGACCTATGCCGACGCACAGCGCAAAGCCGATGACTGGTTCAAACTGGCCGCCAGAGGGTTCGAGGATGAAGCGCCATCGACCGGCGCCTATACCGTCAAAGATGCCCTCACCGACTACATGACCGCCTATGAGCGGAACGGCGGTAAAGCGGCAAAGCGCCAACAGTGGGCCATCGACGCCCTGTTACTGCCGTCATTAGGCGGTATCCCCCTGGCCAAGCTAACCCGCCGCCGGATCGAGCAGTGGCATGATGGGCTAGCGAAGGCCGCTCCCCGTCTCCGCACAAAGCCCGGGAAGGCTCAAAGGTTCGGCAAATTGGAGGACACCCCCGAGGCGATCCGCCGGCGCCGTTCGTCCGCCAATCGCGTCCTAACCATCCTCAAGGCCGCACTCAACCATGCCCGCCATGAGCGCAAGGTTGCCAGTGCTGACGCATGGGCCAGCGTGAAGGCATTCCGCGAAGTCGATGCCGCCCGCATTCGCTACCTGGACGACGGAGAATCGCGGCGACTGGTGAATGTCTGCCCCGCCGAGTTCAAGCCGCTAGTCCTGGCCGGTCTGCTGACGGGATGCCGGTATGGCGAACTCACCGCCCTGGTTGCCTCCGACTACAACGCCGATGCCGGCACCCTCCACATCCGAATCAGCAAGAGCGGCAAGCCGCGTCATGTGGTGCTGACCGACGAAGGTCGCCAGTTCTTCCAGACGATGACCGCGGGCAAGGCCAGCAACACGCCAGTATTCGCCAAGGACAATGGGACAGGCTGGGGAAAATCCCATCAGCAACGTCCGTTCAAGATCGCCGTCGAGAAGGCAAAGCTGGCCCCCCTCACTTTCCATGAGCTTCGCCACACCTATGCCAGCCGGCTGGTCATGGCCGGCGCCCCGCTGGCGGTGGTTGCTGCCCAGCTGGGTCACAGCGACACCCGCATGGTTGAGAAGCATTATGGGCACATGGCGCCGTCATACGTTGCCGACACCGTTCGGGCGGCATTTACCAGCATGGGCGTCGTCGAGACGACCAACATCGTTCCGCTGAAGAAGGCGGATTAAGTGGCTGGCTGCATGGCCACTGGACAACTGTCAAGCTGATAGCATTGGAGGACAGGCGATGACGGAAGCAGAATTCAAGGCCCGGCTGGCCGAAGACTGTCGCCATGTTTACGGCGACGAGGCTGCTGATAATTTCTCCAGGATGATTGATGGGATCAGGTTCTCTGGCCCTGGGATTGATGCCCCCACCCTGGAGAGGCTAGCACTCGGCACCGCGACTCCCTGACCCTGACCGGCCAATCCCGTTGAGATGAAGACGCCATCCGGCGGCGTTGCCCATCCCTCGGAAACCGCGTGGAAGAATGACCTTCAGATGGACAATCATGCACTCGGAGGGAGTGGTACGCATCCCTTCAGAATCGCATGGTTGAATGTTCCATCTCAATCGATGGAGGTCACATGCATCCTAACCAATACCGGCAGAGACTTGCTTATGGCATCAACGACGCCTTGGAAGTCGTCCCCGTAGGCCGAAGCCTTCTTTACGAGGAAATCAAGGCCGGCAAACTCAAGACGTTCAAGATTGGCAAGAGGACGCTGATTGCCGCTGGAGACTTGACCGCTTGGCTCGACGGCTACAAGTCGGCGGCCTGAACCATGCCCCCGAAACGCAACGGGCTGGCGAGGGTCTTCCCTCCTTGCCAGCCAGTTGGTTCAATCGGTAACCGTGCCGGTGCCGATTATGCCGAAAATCTCTGCCGACTGCCATTGTTCCAGTGGGCCGCGTCCCGGAGTCGCCTGGAGACTCACACGCTGCCGTTCGCCGCCCGGTGGGTGCAAAGACGCCTTCCCGGCCTTCCTGCCGTCAGAGCCGCTCTAATCGCCTCGCTGCATTTCGGGGAGGCTGCATAATGGAACGCGAACGAACCTTCCTTCACTGCGCGGTAAAGACCGACGACGGGGAACGCCACATCTTTCCCGAGGGCCGGAACGCCTGGGCGCTGGATAACCTGATCCGTGCCGGTGCCAAGGGTTGCACCAGCATCGACAATCCCGGCCCGCGTTGGGCTGCCTATGTCCACAAGCTCAAGACCGTTTTCGGTCTGAACATCGAGACCCGACACGAAGAACATCACGGCCCATACTCTGGCTGGCACGGTCGCTACATCCTGCGCGACGAGGTGCAGATTATTGAGCGCGGCGTCCACCGGAAAATGGAGGCGGCATGATGGAAAACATGCTGATCTCCGCCCTGGTCGAGGCCGAGACCTCCGCCCGCAAGAGAGGGCTTCTGTCATGACCCAATCATTCACCGGTCTGGGCGTCTTTGCTGGCGAGGAAATCCGGACGAGACCGCTGACCTTCGCTGGTGTCGAGGCCATCGATTTTCGGATCTGGAACACCAAGACCAGCAAGCCAACGGGATGCGGCATCCTGATCGATGTCCGGTCAATACCGCAAATCGTCGAAGCCCTGACCTCGGCTTATGGGCAACTTCAGGCCGAGAACGTCAAGCAGGCGTCTTTCGGGAAGCGAGGCTCCAATGGCTTGTGATGCAAAGATTTGGCAGCCGCTTTATGGGGGTGACTTCCTCAAAGACGTTCAGAGGCACAGCAACGAGTTTGCCGGTGTTTTCGTCAAGTTGCAGATCTCCTATTGGCAAGATGGTCCGCTTCCAGATGACGATGAGGCGCTCCGTCGTATTGTCAGCATGGACCGGAAAGACTGGAAGGCTATGAGGCCTTCCATTGAAAGGCTCTTTGTGGTCGCCGATGGCGTATGGCGGAACCCTGTCCTTGACAAGGAATACGCCAAGGCGCTGAAGAACGTCACCCAGAAATCCATCGCTGGTAAAGCTTCCGGCAGGGTGCGGAGGGCCAAGAAAGAAACGGCTGCTCAAACGACCGTTCAAACGGCTGAACGAACCCATCACCATCACCATCACCAAAGGGAAGATCTTCGCCAGGAAGTGACTGTCCCTGTTAGTAGGGAAGGTATAGGTGAGGAATTGGCTGGTGATCCGCAGTTGATCCGCACCTACGATCCTGACGAAATTCCCTGGGGCATAGGCTCCGAAGAGCCAGTGCCTCACGTCAGTCGCCTGAAGGTAGGAGGTCGCCGATGAGAGCCGCCATCCTGGCGCTCGACCTCGGCACAGCGACCGGCTGGGCGATCCGCTCACCAGACGGCAACGTGAGCAGCGGGACCATCAGTTTCCGGCCTGGCCGGTTCGAGGGTGGTGGAATGCGATACCTTCGCTTCCGGCACTGGCTGACCGAGACCCTGCACCTGGCCGGCGGCTTCGAGCAGATCGCCTTCGAGGAGGTCCGCCGTCATGCCGGTGTTGATGCGGCCCATGTCTATGGCGGCCTGCTGGCCACCCTGACCGCCTGGGCCGAACATCACGGCATCCCGTACCAGGGTGTCCCTGTCGGCACATGGAAGAAGGCCCTGACCGGCAAGGGCAATGCCTGCAAGGCCGATGTGGTCGCCGCGGTGAAGTCACTGGGCTACGCACCCGGCACCGAGGATGAAGCCGACGCATTGGGCATCCTGCTGTGCCGGCGAGAACAGTTTGGCGCAGTTAATCGGCGGGATGGCGCATTGGCAGAGGATCTAGGCAACTTGCCAAAGGATCTAGGCATCCTCGCGCACCCGCGCCCGCGCGAGGAGCCTGGGGAATGAAGGGCGGACATAACCGGCGATCTGTCGGCACCACAGCCGAGGCCTTGTGTCTCGATGCAAACGTCATGCGGAAGACCGGCGCTTTGGAGTGCGGGCGGTCTGGCAACATCACCTGGAAGAGCGGTGACCAGGTCACCAGCAGCGTCTGCTTCACCACCGGCAACGACACCCTGACACTGACCTACCGGACCAGGGCCGGGTATGGCAACTGGGCAACCGTCACCGAACATTTGGATGTGACCTGGTCGGCCTGCCGGTATGGTGGCACCCGTCCCTATCTGGTCTGCCCGACATGCAGCCGGCCAGCGGTGAAGCTTTACGTCATGGGTCAGACCCGATGCCGAGAATGTCACGGGTTGGTCTATGAGACCCAGCGGGTGAGCGGTGGCCAGATAGACCGGCGGATCGACCAGCTGCAGCGCCGCGCCGACCGCATCAAAGTGAGGCTGGGTGGTGAGCCTGGCATGTTCCGATTCCCGCCGAAGCCGAAGGGAATGCACAAAGCAACCTATGAGCGCCTCCGCGACATCGCCTGGGCCGCTGACTGCGAGGCCGATGACATCATCGCGGATGAGGCCGAGCGCCGCCTCGCTTCGTGTGAGTGACGGTCTTTGGTTGGCAATACCCGCGGGAGCGAGGGTGGTGGTTCCCAACTGCAGCGCTATACTCTGGCGATCAGATCCGGTTATCCGTGGGAGCGAAGCATGGCCGATAAATCCGATCCTGCCCCTGACGCCGCTCCGCCAATCACCGACCTGTCAAAGATGCCGGCGGCAGAATTCAAGGCACTCTTGAAGCAGACGCTCCGATTGGCGGAGGAGGCGTTGCAGAACTCTACGGATCGCGCCTGGGCGGATCTCAGCAAGCCCTCTGCGAAGGAATGAGGCCAGCGTAATTTAGGTGACGGCAGGGCAATGTCGCCGCCATTCGGGCGGGATTTCGAGCGTCCGCAACATCAGACGGTATACGTCCGTCACCGCCTCTTGTTCAGAAGAGAGCGGACACTCGGCGGCAATCTTCTCAAACAGGAACGCTTCCTGTGATTCTTCCCTGGTCAAATGTTCATGGTGTGACAGGCCGGCTGTCCATTCGCGTTCGGCGTCCTGGCAAATCCGCTCAAATTCTCCGTCACCAATTTCGTCGAAGACTACATACCCATGGCCAAGACAGGGATGAGCGGCGATGCTCTCGGCCAAAGCAACGAATTGCCCGATCAGGTCCGCTCTGCCGGTGAAGACATCCAGGCTGTGCGGCCTTCCTCCTCGGTTCGAGTTGACGCGAAACCGGCACTCCCCCTCGAACCGCCCAGGCTCGACGGCGAAGAGCATTTCCCCACCATCGGACAGCGCAGCCCGAATGTGTCGTCCTGCGATCAACTGCTGGATGAAATGGACGAGAAAGAAAGGCAAATCGTCAATGTCGTCCATTGAAGTCTCGAGGCGCTCGTCGTCGGCGACCACCACAAAATTGATATAGGCATAGGCAATGTACCTCAGCGAGATCGAGACATTCGAGGTGGCCTGGTCAGGGAAGGCTGAAAGTCCTTTGGGCGAGAGGTGAGAAAACTTGGATTCATCCCACCGGTCGAGGTTATCCCGTGGAGGAACCCCGACCGGCATCACCGTGTCGCGCGACGCGAACAGTGTGGGCGAGTCCCGCCACGACCGGTGATAAAGACGCTCTCGCGCCTTCCTGGGGACCAACGCCTAAAGCGATGGCGGGCATATAGGCAGGTTATGCCCCCAAGCCGATCTGTTCAAGGCGGCTTTCCGTCCGCCTAAATCCGCCAAGATACGGGACACTATTTCCGTATAATTTCCGTACAAAATAGAAAACCGCCTTTCGGCGGTTGCTAACTCATTGATTTAATTGGCGTCCCCAAGGGGATTCGAACCCCTGTTACCGCCGTGAAAGGGCGGTGTCCTAGGCCTCTAGACGATGGGGACATCGCGGAGGGAGCGCCTTGATAGCCTCGACTAAGGTCAAAATCAATGTCTTTCTGGGCTGTTGGCGACCGCCTGCGGCGTTCCGCCATCACGGGATCGCCCAAAGCCCGCCGCGCCTTGCCCTCAGCCGCCGTCCGGCCGCATCGGAGCGCCGTCTTCGATGAACAACTGCACGCTGGTCTTGCCCTGCCAGTTGTCGATGCGCAACGTCCCGGCCAGATGCATCGGCAGGCCGTCGCGGGCCAGCAGGGCACGGCCAAGCTCGGAATCGGCGGCACGGAAGGCGATGGCCTTCAGCCGCCCGCCGGCGCGGCCGGCCAGCGCGCAGGACACATGGCCCGCCCCCACCACCTTCGACTGCATCACCCGCGCCCCGGTAATGGCGAAGCGCGGCTCGCCGTTGCCCGAGCCGAAGGGCCCGAGACAGCGCAGCGTCTCCACCAGTTCGATGGTGGCGCCGCCGGCATCCAGAGCCCCGTCCAGTTCCAGCACCGGCCGCAGGGGCCCGGCCATCTGCTCGGCCAGCCTCTGCCCGAGGAAGGCTCGAAAGTCGTCGAGGCGATCGGCGGTCAGGGAAAACCCCGCCGCCATGGCATGGCCGCCGCCCTTCAGCAGCAGGCCCTCCTGCCGCGCCGCGATAATCGCCGAACCGAGATCGAACCCCGGCACCGACCGCCCGGAGCCCTTGCCCTCGGCGCCGTCCAGGGCGATCACCACCGCCGGGCGGTTATAGCGTTCCTTCAGCCGCCCGGCAATGATGCCGATGACCCCCGGATGCCACCCCTGCCCCGCCGCCAGGGCCAACGGCAGACCATCGTCGGGACGGCTTTCCACCTGTTCGATGGCCTGCAGCAGCACCGCCGCCTCGAGATCCTGGCGGACCCGGTTATGCCCCTCGAGAACCTGGGCCAGCGACGCCGCCTCGACAGGATCGTCGGTGGTCAGCAGCCGCACCCCCAGATCGGCCTGGCCGACCCGCCCGCCGGCATTGACCCTGGGCCCCAGCACATAGCCCAGGTGATAGGCATCCGGCCGTTCTCGCAGGCCGGCCAGGTCGGCCAGCGCGGCGATGCCGGCATTGCCGCGCTTGGCCATCACCTTCAGCCCCTGGGTGACCAGCGCCCGATTGACGCCGATCAGCGGCACCACATCGCAGACGGTGCCCAGTGCCACGATGTCCAGCCATTGCAGCAAATCCGGCTTCGGCCGGCGGTCGAACCAGCCGCGGGTCCTCAGCGCGCCCTGCACCGCCACCGCCAGGAGAAAGGCCACCCCCACCGCCGCCAGATGCCCATGCTCGCGGCTCTCGTCCAGGCGGTTGGGATTGACCACGGCGTAGGCCCGCGGCAATCCCGCCTCGGCCTCGTGATGGTCGACGACGATGACATCGAGGCCGGCCTCGGCCGCTGCCGCCAGCGCCTCGAAGGCGGCGATGCCGCAATCGACGGTGACCACCACCTTGGCCCCGGCGTCCTGCATCCTCAGCAGGGCCGGCGCATTCGGTCCGTAGCCCTCGGTCATGCGGTCGGGGATATGCACCGCCACCTCGGCGCCGAGGGCGGAGAAATAGCGCAGCAGCAAAGCCGAGGAGGTGGCGCCGTCGACGTCGTAGTCGCCGAAAACGCCGATGGTCTGGCCGCCCTCCACCGCGTCGGCCAGACGCGCCGCCGCCTTCTCCATGTCCTTCAGGCCCAGCGGATCGGGAAGCTGCTCGCGCAGGGTCGGGTTGAGAAACACCAGCGCCTCGTCAAGGCCGATGCGGCGCGCCGCCAGCACCCGCCCCACCATCTCCGGCAAGGCGTGGCGCTGGCTGATGGACAGTGCCAGGCGGGGATCGGCGGCGATCTCCTGCCAGCGCCGTCCGGTCAGCGAGCGGTCGACCCCGAGGAAGGCCTCCCCGGCGGTCGCGGTCGGGCTCAATCCAGTCCAGCCTTGCGCTGGGAATTGTGCTGCGCCGAGACGAAACGCACGGTCCCGGATTTCGCCCGCACCACCATCGAATGGGTCGTCGCGCCACCCTGATAGCGGCGCACGCCGCGCAGGATGGCGCCGTCGGTGACACCGGTGGCGGCGAACATGACATCGCCTCGGGCCAGTTCGGACAACTCGTATTTATGGGAGAGGTCGGTGATGCCGCGCTCATGCGCCATGGCCCGCTCGTCCTCGCTGCGGAAGATCAGGCGGCCCTGCATCTGGCCGCCCACCGCCCCCAGCGCGGCGGCCGCCAGCACCCCCTCGGGAGCCCCGCCGGTGCCGAGATACATGTCGACCCCGGTATGCGGCTGGCCGGCGGCGATCACCCCGGAAACGTCACCGTCGGCGATCAGCATCACCCTCGCCCCGGCTTCCCGCACCTTCTCGATCAGATCCTCGTGGCGGGGCCGGTCGAGAATGCAGATCAGCAGATCGGACACCGGACAGCCCTTGGCCTGGGCCAGGCTCTTGAGATTGTCGGGCACGCCGGCGTCAAGATCGACCACCCCGGCCGGCAGATTGGGGCCGACGGCGATCTTGTCCATATAGATCGGCGGCACCCTGAGAAAACCGCCCTTCACCGCCAGCGCCACCACCGACAGCGCGTTGTAGCCGCCGGTGGCGCAGATGGTGGCGCCCTCCAGCGGATTGAGCGCGATGTCCACCAGGGCGTTGCCGGCACCGGCGCCCACCTTCTCGCCGGTATAGAGCAGATCCGCTTCGGCGCGTTCACCCTGGCCGATGACCACCGTGCCGTCGATCAGCAGGCCGTTGAGAGCCCGGTGCATGGCCTCCACCGCGGCGGTATCGGCCGCCCGCTCGTCGCCGCGACCGGTCAGGCGCGCCGCCGCCAGCGCCGCCGCCTCGGTCACCCTGACCGCCTCGAGAGCGAGGTTGCGCCCCATCATGGTCCGTTCCGACATTCCCCAAGCCTCCGGTAGAGGTATTTTTATTAAAAGTCCTCGATGCGGATCAGCCGCGGCGTCTCAACCACCGCGTCGATCCGGCTGATACGCCCGATGGCCCGCATCATCGCCGCCTCCAGGGTGTCGTGCACGGTCAGCACCACCGGCACAGTTTCGCCGGGAGCGCGGCCACGTTGCAATACCGCCTCCATCGACACCTCCTCATCGCGCAGGGCGGCGGCAATATCGGCGAACACGCCCGGCACGTCCAGCACCATCAGGCGAATATAATAGGCGCCGCGATGCCCCTCCATGGGCGCCGGTTCAAGGGCCTGCAGACGATGCCAAGGTATGCCGAAGGTGGGCGTGCGCCGCCCGGTGGCGATGTCCAGCAGATCGGCCACCACCGCCGAGGCGGTGGGATTGGCACCGGCGCCGCGGCCCTCGAACACCGTGCGGCCGACATAGTCGCCCTCGGCCACCACGGCATTGAAAACCCCGTCGACCCGGCCGATGGAAGAGCGGATCGGCACCATGCAGGGATGCACCCGCTGCTCGACGCCGGCGGCGGTGCGCCGCGCCACCCCCAGCAGCTTGATGCGATAGCCGAGCTCCTCCGCATACTGGATATCCAGCGCCGAGACATGGCGGATCCCCTCGATATGCACCCGGTCGAGATCAATCACCGTGCCGAAGGCCAGGCTGGTGAGGATGGCCAGCTTATGGGCGGTGTCGACGCCGTCGATGTCGAAGGACGGGTCAGCCTCGGCATAGCCCAGGGCCTGCGCCTCGGCCAGCACCTCGGCGAAGTCGCGGCCGCTTTCGCGCATGGTGGTGAGGATGTAATTGCAGGTGCCGTTGAGGATCCCGTATACCTGTTGCAGACGGTTGGCCGCCAACCCCTCGCGCAGCGCCTTGATCACCGGGATGCCTCCGGCCACCGCCGCCTCGAAGGCGAACACGCCGCCGGAGGTCTCGGCCAGTTCAGCCAACCGCGCCCCGTGATGGGCGATCATCGCCTTATTGGCGGTAACCACATGGCGGCCCTTGGCCAGCGCTGCCGTCGCCACCTCGAGGGCAATCCCGCCGGAACCGCCCATCAGTTCGACCAGCACGTCGAACTCGGTCTCGGCGATCAGGCGGCGGGCATCGGTGAAGGTGGGAATACCATCCAGCGGCAGATCGGCCGGTCGCTCCAGCGCCGCCGTGGCCACCAGGCGCAAGGGCCTGCCGGCCCGTTCGGCCAGCAATCCGGCATGCTCGGCCAACAGGCGTACCGTACCACCGCCTACCGTGCCCAGCCCGGCCACAGCAATCTTCAACGCTTCGCTCATGATGCCACCGCCCGGCGCTTTTCGCCGTCCTCCAACAAGAACCTCATTCGCCGGGCGCCGGCCGGCAACCAGATTTAGCCCGCCACGAATCAATAGTCGATATAGATCTCGGTCGACTCACCGCCGGAGGAAGCCCCGCCGGCCAGGGTCATGCCGGTGTCGGCGGCGGCGCCGGCATAGATGCGGCCCGCCGGCACACCCAGGCGGACCAGCTGCTGGGCCACCGCATCGGCCCGGCGCGCCGCCAGCAGGCGGTTGGCCTCGCGATTGGCGGCGGGATCGACATCAAGGCGCGAACTGGCCGAATGGCCGACCAATCTCAGCGAGCCCTTCCGTTCACGGGCCAGGGCGGCGATTTCCTTGAGCGAGGCGACATCGGCCGAGGACAGGGCGGCGGTGCCTTCGCCGAAG
>DUZF01000085.1 GCA_013349665.1 Rhodospirillaceae bacterium
CCCGGTGCCAATCTGCGCCGGGCCGGCGAGGATTTCGCCGTCGGCACCGCTGTGCTGAAGGCCGGGCAGCGCCTGCGCCCGCAGGAGATCGGCATGGCGGCGGCGGTCGGCCGCCAGAGCCTGACGCTCCGGCGACGTCCGCGGGTGGGGGTATTTTCCACCGGCGACGAGATCCTCGACCCCGGGCAACCGCCCAGGGACGGGGCGATTTACGACGTCAATCGCTTCACCGTGATGGCGATGATCGGCAAGCTGGGTGGCGAGGCGGTGGATCTCGGCATCCTGGCCGACCGCCGCGACGCCGTCACCGCCGCCCTGGCCGCCGCCGCCGGCCGCTATGACCTGCTGCTGACTTCGGGCGGCGTCTCCACCGGCGACGAGGACCATGTGCGCAGCGCCGTCGAAAGCCTGGGCAGCATGGATTTCTGGCGCGTCGCCATCCGCCCCGGGCGGCCGCTGGCCTGCGGCCGGGTGGGCGATACGCCGCTCCTCGGCCTGCCCGGCAATCCGGTGGCCAGCATGGTCTGTTTCATGATCTTCGCCCGCCCGTTGCTGATGCACCTGGCCGGCCGCGACGACTGGCAGCTGCCCAGCCGCCGGGTCGCCGCCGGCTTCGACTTCAAAAAGAAGCCGGGACGCCGCGAATGGCTGCGCGGCTGGCTGGACGGCGAGACCGTGCAGCGCTTCCCCAACGAGGGGTCGGGCATTCTGTCGTCGATGACCACCGCCACCGGGCTGATCGACCTGCCCGAGGACTTGGCGCTGATCAGCGCGGGCGACCCGCTGCGCTTCGTGCCCTTCGCCGAACTGTGGGACTGACCGGCAGCTGCCATCACCCTTAATCCGGAAAATTCCAGTTGCAGGAACCTCTCGGTTTGGAATACAATTTTTAGTATATGCTTAATAAGCGCATACTCCTATAAAGGGCCGCCGGAAACTCTGTCATGAAACTCGAATACCCACCCATGCTGAAAGTCACGACCTGGAAGAAGGCACAGAAAACAAAATTCTTTATGATAAAAAACACAGGAATTTCAGAAATTCTTCGGACTCTTAAAAAATTACACGATGATTTTGTGGACACTTATGAAGAGCCAAAAGCATACAACTATAAAACCAATGATATATTTATATCTTCTTTGAATAAAGACATCAAAGCGATATGTGAAAATATTTCTAATTTTCAACACAAAATATTGCTTTTATCAAAAGAAAAAAACTACGTTCCTTTTTTCAATAATTATTGCCAGAAATTATCGGATGTAGCTGGCGAATATGTCAATAATGCCGTAAATTATGGTAAAAGTAAAAAACTATCTATGGCCGCCAAGGGGATGGAAAAGCCAAAAAATATTGATATCGCCATAAAAAATCATTTTCAAGACCCCCCTGCCGACACCAGAATATTTCTCCCCGATTACATCAGAAAAAAGTATTTGAAAGAATACGAAGTTATACACGGCAAATGTAAAAAGGCGAGTGGCGATTTAATAAATTCTATTGAAGACATTACAAAACATCGCGGCATAAATATTGAAACACTCGCTGAGACAAAGAATTGTCTTAACAAATATTTAATATACACATATGACTTTGCAATAAAAATCTATAAAACTGACGCATCACGGTTCCCTCCATTCGTCTACAAATACGTTGGAGATTCTTGGGGTAATTTTGTAAACGAATACATAAAACCTGGAGAGATACTAAATTCAATAATTGAACGCGAAATTCAACAGAGGAAGAATAGATCGAATGTCCCTCAACCACTCCCAATCGATCTCGATAATTTGAGCAATGAAACAAAATTACTAAATTCTAAATTAAGAATTCTAACAGCGTCCGCTAGAAACCTTGAAAAAAATAGTGCCAGATTCGTTGTTTTCCTTATGAAGCCCCAAGTTCTCAAGCAGCCTTCCGAATAAATGCCGGTACGGAGGGCGGACGCTTACGGTTTCGTTCGAACCTTCGCCCTGCTGTGGGAATTGAGACCTCACCCTGCCCCTCCCGCAAGCGCCCGCAGGCGGGAGGGGGGCAGGGTGAGGGTAAAAAAAATTTTACATCCACAGATTTCTCAGATTTCCGCAGATTTTTCATCTGTGTGCATCAGCGCAATCTGCGGATAAAAAAAGCCCATGGATCACGGGGTCTTGTTTTGTCTGACGGCGCTGAGCGCCGCCGCCAGATTGGCGATGGTCACCGGCTTGGCGAGATAGCCGGACATGCCGGCCTCGAGACAGCGCCGCTGGTCCTCGGCGAAGGCATTGGCGGTGACGCCGATGATGGGAATATCCACCCCATCTTGCGTCCGGCGAATGGCGCGGGTCGCCGCCAGGCCGTCCATCACCGGCATCCGCATATCCATCAGCACGACATCGAAACGGTGCGCCGCCAACGCCTCGACCGCCGCCTGACCGTTGCCGACCACCGTGACGCGGTGGCCGGCGCGGCGGAGCATGGCCTCCAGCACCGCGGCATTGACCGGGTTGTCCTCGGCCACCAACAGGTCAAGCGGCGGCAGAGCCGGTCCGACGGCAGCCTCGACAGGCAACGGCAGGTCAGCCGGCGGCAGGGTCAGCGTGAAGTGGAAGCGGCTGCCCTTGCCGGGCCGGCTGTCCACCGCGATCCGGCCGCCCATCAGGGTCACCAGCCGCTGGCAGATGGCCAGGCCGAGACCGGTGCCGCCATACCGCCGGGCGATCGAGCTGTCGGCCTGGGAGAATTCCTCGAACAGGCGTTCCTTGGTTTCGTCGTCGATGCCGATGCCGGTATCGCAGACCTCGAAAACCACCTGGTCGCCGCTGCCCGGACCGACTTTGACCAACACCTCGCCGCGATCGGTGAACTTGACGGCATTGCTCACCAGGTTCAGCAACACCTGGCGGATGCGCACCGCGTCCCCCAACAGGCCGCGCGCCAGGGCATCGTCGATCTCGACCCGGAAGGCGAGGCCGCGCTCTCCGGCGACGGCGCTGAAGATCAGCGAAATGTCGTTCAGCACCAGCCCAAGGTCAAACGGCTCGGATTCGATGTCGATGCGGCCGGCATCCAGCTTGGACAGGTCGAGAATGTCGTCGACCACCGCCAGCAATGATTGGGTCGAGGCGCGGATGGTCTGCACCTGGCCGGCCTGCTCCGGATTCAGATGGTCATGCAGCATGAGATCGCTCATGCCGACGACGGCGCTCAGCGGCGTGCGGATTTCATGGCTCATGGTGGCCAGGAAGACGGACTTGGCCCGGCTGGCCGCCTCGGCGGCGGCCAGGGCGGCGCGCAGCTGTTCATCGGCGCGGCGGGAATCGGTTATGTCGATGCCGAGATTGGCTACGCCGATGATGCCGCCGTTCTCGTCGCGCAGCGGGGTGATGTCCCAGGCGATCAGCCGGCGAGCGCCGCCGCGGATGAGGATCTCGCCTTCATAATAAGGCGGCATGTTACCGCTGGAGATACCATCGAAAAAGGTCTTGGTCATTCGGTCCAGGTCGTCATCCGGCACAAAATTATCAAATGCATTTTTGCCGATGACCTCGTCTATGCTGAACCCTGTTAAATCGAGGAAGTAATTATTACAGAATAGTATATTGCCCAGACGGTCGGCCATCAGGGCAATGCAATGCACGCCGGAAAACAGGTCCCGCAGGCGTCGCTCGGACTCCTTCAAGGCCAATTCGGTCAGCTTCTGCTCGGTGATGTCCTGGACGGTGCCGATCAGCGCAAGAGGATTTTCCCCGTCATCCATTTCCAGTTCGCCGCGGCAATGAATCCAGCGCTGCTCACCATCATTTTTTCGGAGGATCCGGTACTGCAAATCAAATGACTTGTGATGCCAGATGACCCCCCTTAAGTGCTTTTCCGCTTCTTCACGAGATTCTTCGACAATAAGCTCGGTGAAATTTCTCATATTCTTGACATATCTCTCATCAATGCCAAGAATTTCATCCATTATTTTCGTACTTGTCCACCTATCGGTCAGAAAACTATAATTATACTGACCAATGTTGGCGATACGCTGGGCCTCGTTGAGAGATTTCCGACTGGCCTCGAGTTCCAGGATATCCTGCTCCCGGCGCAGCCAGGCGCGGCGGATCACCCCCAGTAAGGCCAGCGCGCCGAACACCAGGACGGTGACGAAGGCGACAACCGCGCTGGCCTGCTCGCGCCAGCCGGCCATCGCCGCTTCGGTGGGAATGCCGACGAAGATGGTGAAGCCGTATTTGCCGTTGCGCCGGAAGGAATAGGTCCGCCTCACCCCGTCGGGGCTGCTCGGGCCGCTGTCATAGGTTCCCTCACTGGCCTTCTGGCGCAGCAAGTCCTGAAAGGGCTCCGAGATCAACCGGCTGCCGACCTCCAGCGGATTGGTCCGGCCGGCCAATCTGCGGGCAATCAGGCCGAGGTTTTCATCGCGCAGCACGATGACGCTGTCGGGTTCCATGCTGATCAGGCCGAACAGCTTTTCGATATGCTCGATGAACACCGCGCCATAGATGACCCCGGCGAAGGAGCCGCCGTCACCGTTGATACGCCTGGCCATCAGCCAGATCCATTTCTGCGAGATGCGCCCGATGACCGGCTCGGCGATGACCAGGCCGGCGGCCGGATCGTCGCGCAGTTTTTTGAAATAGGGTCGATCGCCGATACCCACCGGCGGTGTCGGAACACCGACGCCATAGATGGCGTAGCCGCCGCGTTCGGTGGCCCGCAGCAGATCGAGATAGGGCAGCCGCACCTGCTGGCGGGCGATGAATTCGGTGATCTCCTGCCGGTCTGCCTCGCCGGTGGCGATCCGCCGGCCGATCTCGTCGGCCGACACCTGCAGGGTGATGTCGATGGAATCGACCATCGCCTCGACGCTTTGATCCATCGTGCGGGCCAGATTCTGCGTGGTGACGGCGAGGCGGGTGGCGACCTCGTCACGCATAATCGCCAGCCCGACCGCAGCACCGCCGACGAAAACCAGGATCACGGCGGACACGATGCCATAAAGATAAAGGCGCCGGAGGGCGTAAGGTTTCGATTCCTCCCGGCGCATTACCTCGGTGCGGACCGGCACCGAACGGATCTCACACCTCCTCTGGAACCATGTCGATGGCGCCGCAGGGACATTCGGCGGCGCAGATCCCGCATCCCTTGCAGTAATCATAGTCGACGGCGAAGCGCTTGCCCGGCCCCAGCTTGCGGATGGCGTTGTCGGGGCAGACGCCATAGCAGTTGTCGCATTCGAAGCAGTTGCCGCAGGACAGGCAGCGGCGCGCCTCGTAAAGCGCATTGGCCTCGTCGAGGCTTCCCTGCACCTCGTCGAAGGTCGACTGGCGGCGGATGATGTCCAGCATCGGGCGCACCGTCTTCGGGGCGTCGGTGTAATACCAGCTGTTCATCCGCTCAAAACCCGCCAGGCCGTGCTTGTGGTCGGACAGCGAGACCCCGCGGAACCATGTGTCGATATGGCGCGCCGCCTTTTTGCCATGGCCGACGCCGACGGTCACCGTGCGTTCCGCCGGCACCATGTCGCCGCCGGCGAAGATGCCCGGATAGCCGGTCATCATATTGGCGTCGACCTTCACCGTGCCGTCGACGATCTCCAGACCCGGCACCTTGTCCAGCAGCGACAGATCGACGTCCTGGCCCAGCGCCAGCACCACCGAATCGGCCTCGATGGTTTCCAACTCGCCGGTCGGCTGCGGGAACCCGGTCTCGTCGAGTTTCATCTTTTCGACGGTGATCGAGCTTTCACCCGCCTGCTTGATGGTCGACAGCCATTTGATCATCACCCCTTCCTGCAAGGCCTCCTCGACCTCGAAGTCATGGGCCGGCATTTTCTCGCGGTTGCGCCGATAGACGATGACGGCGTCGGTGGCGCCCAGGCGCTTGGCGGTACGGGCGACGTCGATGGCGGTGTTGCCGCCGCCATAGACCACCACCTTGCGGCCCAGCAGCGGCTGATCGTCGCCTTCCATGCCGCGCAGCACCGAAACCGCGTCGAGGATGCGGGCGGCGTCGCCGGCCGGGATGAAGGCGCGCTTGGCGATATGGGCGCCGACGGCCAGGAAGGCGGCGTCGAAGCCGTCGGCCTGCATGGTCTCGAGGATGTTATCGACCTTGGTGTTGAGCCGGAGTTCAACCCCGAGATCGAAAATGCGCTTGGCCTCGGCGTCCAGGATCTCGCGCGGCAGACGGTATTTGGGAATGCCGAAGCGCATCATGCCGCCGACCATGGGACCAGCCTCATAGACGCTGACACTGTGCCCCAGCATGGCCAGATGATAGGCCGCCGACAGCCCGGACGGACCGGCGCCGACCACCAGCACCCGCTTTCCCGACGACGTCGACGGCTTCTCGAAGGCCCAGCCGCGGCGCAAGGCCTCGTCGCCGAGGAAGCGCTCGACCGAGTTGATGCCCACCGCTTCGTCGACATCCTTGCGATTGCAGGCGCCTTCGCAAGGGTGGTAGCAGACCCGCCCCATGATCGCCGGCAGCGGATTGTTCTTCACCAACTCGCGCCAGGCCGGCTCGTAGTCGCCGGCCTCGGCATGGTACAGCCAGGCCTGGATGTTTTCCCCGGCCGGACAGGCATGATTGCAGGGCGGCAGGCGGTCGACATAAACCGGCCGGACAGTGCGCCAGGAGCCGGTGCGGTTGACCAGCGACGAGCCGACGTCGAGGGTGATGGCAAACGGCTTGTTCATCGGTCGCTCTCCTCGTCCCGCAGGAGGTTGTATCGGCGGATGTTTTCATCGGCCATGGCCTGCAGTCGGGCGACCCGGCCGTCCACCGGCTTGCCGTTCTTGAACAGATGGGCGAAGCGGCGCTGCGGCAGCAGATAGTCGTCCACCGGCACCCGGCGGCGAATCGCCGTGCTGTGGGTGACCACCCCGTGTTCCGCCTCGAACAGCGGGAAGATGCCGGACTCGACGGCCAGCCGGGCGACCCGGACGGTGTCATGGGCGGCCGATCCCCAGCCCAGCGGACAGGGCACCAGGATATGGATATAGCGGGCCCCATGGATGCTCATCGCCTTGGTCACCTTGGCTTCCAGGTCGCGCAGATCGGCGACCGCGGCGGTGGCGACATAGGGGATGTTATGGGCCATGGCGATCAGCGGCACATTCTTGCCGGTGCCGAAGACATTGCCCGGTTCCGGCCCCAGCGACGGCGTGGTGGCGGTGCGGGCCGTCGGCGGCGTCGCACTGGAGCGCTGCACCCCGGTGTTCATATAGGCCTGGTTGTCATAGCAGATGTAGAGCACGTCGTCGTTGCGCTCGAACATCCCCGACAGGCAGCCGAAGCCGATATCGGTGGTGCCGCCGTCGCCGCCCTGGGCGATGACGCGGACATTGGCATGCCCGCGGACACGCTGGGCGGCGGCGACGCCGGTGGCCACCGCCGCGGCGTTGCCGAACAGCGAGTGGATCCACGGGATCTGCCAGGAGGTTTCCGGATAGGGGGTGGTGAACACCTCCAGGCAACCGGTGGCGTTGACGGCGATCAGCTGGTTGTCGGTGGCCTTCATCGCCGAATCGATGGCATAGCGTGCCCCCAGCGCCTCGCCGCAGCCCTGGCAGGCGCGATGGCCGCAGGTGATGGAGTTGGTCCGCTCGGGACTGGACTGGGTGGTCCGCTCGGCTTCGCTGACCAGCCGGTTGCCGACGGTGTAGGTACCCTTCTGATAGAACTTGACGATATTCATGGCGCCCTCCTCAGACCAGTCCGGCCATTGGCGAGCCGATATGCTTCAGCACATTCTCGGCGGTCGGCCCCGACCGCCGCTGCTGCGATGCCCGCACCAGTTCGCGCTCGACGACGTCGTTCTTGAGGTCGAGGAAATGGACGTCGGCATGGGGTTCGGTCTCCACCTTGGAGAGGAAGGCGGACAGCGACTTCTTGAGGATCGGGCGGCCGCCGAGGCCGGCGATCAGCGTATAGACCAGCTGGGCCCGCCCGCGCAGGGCCATCCGCACATGCGAGGCCAGCACGCCGCCCAGCCCGACGGCCAGGGATTTCTCCAGCACGACGATGCGCCGCACACCCAGCAGATGGGCGCGGACCTCTTCCAGCGGGAAGGGACGGAAGGAACAGATGGACAGGGCGCCGACCTTGTCGCCCTCGGCCCGGCGGTCATCGATGACGTCCTTGATGGTGCCGTTGACCGACCCCATGGCGACGACCACGGTCTCGGCGTCCTCGAGGCGGTAGGGACGGACCAGGCCGCCGGACTCTCGGCCGAACATGGCCTTGAACTCGGCCGCCAGCTCGGGGATCAGGTCGAGCGCCCGCATCTGCTTGTGGTGCTCGAGATAGCGCACCTCCATGAAGGCTTCCGGACCGACCATGGCGCCGATGGAGACCGGGTCCTTGGGGTCCAGCACCTGGATCGGCTCATAGGCCGGCAGGAAGGCGTCGACCTCGGCCTGTTCGGGAACGTCGATGCGCTCCACCGCATGGGTGAGGATGAAGCCGTCGACGCAGACCATCACCGGGCAGGAGAGGATCTCGGCCAGGCGGAAGGCCTGGATATGCAGATCCACCGCCTCCTGGTTGGTTTCGGCGAACAGCTGGATCCAGCCGGCATCGCGCAGCGCCATGGCGTCCGAGTGATCGTTCCAAATATTGATGGGGGCGCCGATGGCCCGGTTGCCCAGGGTCATGACGATCGGCAGGCCCAGCCCCGAGGCGTTGTACACCGCCTCGGCCATGAACAGCAGGCCCTGGCTGGAGGTGGCGGTATAGGCGCGGGCGCCGGCCGCCGAGGCGCCGATGGCCACCGACAGGGCGGCGAATTCCGATTCGACGTTGATGTATTCGCAGTTCTGCAACTGGCCGCTTTTCACCAGTTCGCCCAGCCCTTCGACGATATGGGTCTGCGGCGTGATGGGATAGGCGCAGATGACTTCCGGGCGGCACAACGCCACCGCTTCGGCCACCGCATGGGAACCTTCGGTCTGTTTCAGCATGCGACGGCCTCCTTCTGTTCGGCGCTGACCACCTCAAAAGCTTCCGTGGCGGCGGCGACATTGGCGTCGCCGATGGCCCCGGGGAAAGCCTGGCGGATGGCGGCGATCACCGAGTCGATCTTGACGACGCCGCCGATGGCGGCCAACCCACCCAGCATCACCGCGTTGGGCAGCGGGCGGCGGATATGTTTCAGCGCCAGTTCGCTGGCTGGCACCGTCAGCACATGTCCCTTGGGCAGTTTCTCGATCACCTCGTCGATGCCGAGATGGGAAGCCTCCCGCGGGCTGTTGATGAGGACCCTGCCGTCGGCCTTCAGCCCGCTGAACAGATCCACGGAATGCAGCAATGTGGCATCCTGGATGATCAGCACATCGGGGTCGAGAACCGGCTCGCGCAGACGGATCTCCCGTTCGGAGATGCGGCAGAACGACACCACCGGCGCCCCCATCCGCTCGGAGCCGAAACTGGGGAATGCCTGCGCATGCTTACCTTCGAGGAAGGCCGCCACCGACAGCATTTCCGCCGCGGTGACCACGCCCTGGCCGCCACGGCCATGAAAACGGGCCTGGAACATCATGGGTTGCACCTCCTCCTATGCGACGCCGTCCCGATTTTCGGGATTGATTTTTTGATGGCCGGAGAATGACTCCGGCGGGCTTGAATGTCATCCTTTAAAGCAGATACCCGGGCCTTAAAAATATTAAAGAATTATTCCAGAAAGACTTCCATGTTGTCGCGGGCAACGAAGGCCCCGCTCCATTGTTGACTGGCTTCCTGCTCTATTCTCGCCATGTCATCGTCTACATGGTCGGGATTGTGATGAAAAATAGCCAACTGTTTTACATTGGCTTGCCGACACAGGCGAATCCCCTCCTGCCAGGTTGAGTGCCCCCAGGTGACTTTTGACGGAAACTCGTCGTCGGTATAGGTGGCGTCGTAGATCACCAGATCTGCGCCGTCGATCAGCGCCAGCACATTCTGGTCCGGTTGGCCGGGCACATGTTCGGTATCGGTCACATAGCAGACCGACTTGCCGCCCAGTTCGAGGCGATAGCCGGTGGCACCGTTGGGATGATTCAACGGCTGGGTACGCACGGTCAGTCCGGGGAACAGATCGGTCAGCACCTCGCCGTGGCGAAAATCCTGATAGATCATTTCCGCCCGCAGCGCCCCCAGCGGCACCGGAAACGTCGGTTGCGCCATCTGGCTGGACAGCACGCCCTGGATGCCGCCACAGTCCGACAGATGGCCGGCCATCACGCGGAACCGCCAGCCGGGAACGAAGAAGGGGGCGAAAAACGGAAAACCGTTGATATGGTCCCAATGGGTATGGGTGAACAGCAGGACGCCCGACCGGGTTTGGCGCTTCAGATAATTCTGGCCCAGACCGCGAATTCCGGTGCCGGCATCGAGAATGACATCGATGTCGCCGCTCTGGATTTCGATACAACTGGTGTTGCCGCCGTAAATGATATGGTCCGGGGACGGACAGGCGATACTTCCGCGGACACCCCAGAACTTCACTTTGACGCCCATCAATCGGCTCCCAGCGAACAGTCGCCCCTGACATTCATATTATACAAGTCGTTGCGACAAAAAACCTTCTTCTACACCAGTATTTCCACCTCGGTGCCGATATCGGCATCGAGGAGGCGGTCGGCGCGCCCGAGATTGACGGCAAGCTCAACCAAACCGTTGGAATTCCCGTACCAGAACGCCGTCCCCGGCGGCACCGCCGAGAACGTCCTGGCCGCGTTCAGGACCCGCCCGCCGATGCGCAAGCGGGCAGTCGCCGGCAGGGTTTCGGCGCGCAGACCGGTGACGGCATTGCCGAAACGGTCGACATAGACGATCGCCGGCAGGTCATCCGGCCAGTCCGGGCCCGGATCCGCAGGCCCCGGCAAACGGGGCACCAGGCCGATCTCGGCCGCCGGCCGGCCGGCGGCCAGGGCGGCGGCCACCGGGGCGAAGATATCGCGACCATGAAAGCTGGCGGCGACCGGTGCCGCCGGGGCCGGAATGGAATAGCTCTCGAGAACGGCGGCGCGGCGCCCGACCAGTTCGAACAGGCCGTTGCCGGGGCCGACGAACCAGCGGCCGTCGGCCCTGAGCGCCACCGCCGGCCGGTCGCCGCCGACGCCGGGATCGACGACGCCGAGGAAAACGCTGCCGGGATCGAACCAGGCGGCGTAGGCAGCCAGCAGATAGGCCGCTTCCCTGGGGCCCGGCGCGTCGGCGAACAGATCGATGACCGGGATACCGGGCGCCCGCCGCCACAGCACCGCCTTGACCTGGCCGGTATACGGCCCCTCCAGCCCGAAATCCGTGAACAGCAAAATCATCGCCAGGCCCCCGATGGTGGTCAGACCATAGTAACGCCGACCATGAGCCCCCGCGAGCCCCCTTGTTACGACCAATAGGAGAAAAACTTTTTTAAAAACATCAGAAAAGATAACGAAACCTTTGACAGAGGGGGTGGCCAAGGGTTAAATCCTGACCAGGGAGTCAAGTTGGAGGAAATATCCATTGAGCATTGCGAGCGTCCGCCGCAAGCGCCTGCCGCGGGAGCACCGCGAGCGCCTGATTCTCGAAGAAGCCGTGCGCTTCTTCTCGGAAGTCGGGTTCGAGGGCCAGACCCGCGCCCTGGCCGAACGGCTGGGGGTGACACAACCCCTCCTTTACCGGTATTTCACCGACAAGGAAGCCCTGATCGGCCGTGTCTTCGACGAGGTTTATCTGAAGGTCTGGAACAATGACTGGGACATGCTTCTGGCAGACCGGTCGCGACCATTGCTGGAGCGCCTCATCAACTTTTACAAAAGCTACCGCCGCACCATGTTCGAACCGCAATGGGTGCGGATTTTCATGTTCGCCGGACTGAAGGGCGAGCGGGTCAACGACCGTTACTTCGAAAACCTTCAGCAGAAGGTCATTCGGCCGATGTGCGTCGAGATGCGGCATGAACTGAACTTGCCGCCGCCCTCCGAACAGCCCATCGACGACCAGGAAATCAACATCGCCTGGGCCATTCACGGCGCCGTCTTCAACATCGCGGTGCGCAAATGGATCTGCAATCTGCAGGTTCCGGACGATATGGATACGCTGATCGAGGGAACCCTGAACGCCTTTGTCCTGGGCAGCCGGGAGACCTTCCGCCGGATGCATGCGGTGCAACCCAGCAGGGTCTGATCGCAGCCGGCCGGGCTACGGCCCGGCCGGAGCCCGACAAAGCCGGCGTTGACGCGGGCGATTGCCCGCGCTAGCACAGGCGCAATGGCTGTCGATCGATTGCGCCTCCTGTTATTTGTCCTGGCACCGCTTTGTTTTGGTGCCCTGGCCCTGGCGTCCGGGATGGACGCCAACTGGGATCTGCGCAATTACCATTACTATAACGCCTGGGCCCTGCTGAGCGGACGATT
>DUZF01000086.1 GCA_013349665.1 Rhodospirillaceae bacterium
CATTTTGCCATCGACGTGGCGGCGGCCTCGGCCCTGTTCGTGCAGTTCCTGGCCTTCAACGTCCAGCAGATGGACGTGCCGCTGGGCATTTTCGGCGGCTTCACCACCTCTCATGGCCGGCTCAATGCCAAGAAGCTCGGCTTGCTGCCGCTGGTCACCGCCGCCCGGGCCAAGGCGGTGCGCGGACGCATCGAGGTCACCGGCACCACCGACCGTTATACCGCCCTGCAGTCCGCCGGCGTGATCCACCCCGAAGACCTGACCGGCTTGCTGGAGGCGCTGGAGACCATCCTCGCCTTCATGCTGGAACAGCAGTTGGCGGATATCGACGCCGGCATCAAGCCCTCGGCCAATGTCGAGCCGCGGAAATTTCCCGTCTACCGGCAGCGTATGCTGAAATCGGCCTTCCAGCGCATCCGCACCCTCAAGGCCCTGATGGCTTAAAGCGTGATGCAATAAATCTGCGTCACGCTTTAAGCTCTTTTATTTGCCCTCGCTTGTGCGCTTTGCGCACAGTTCGTTATGTATGCCAGCGAAGCTGGCTGCGCCGGCTCCGCCGGCTTGGCCGCGGCCTCAGTGGCCGCAATCACATCCTGCGTCATCTTTGACGCAGGATGTTCTATTATTAAATCAGCGCCTGCACCCGGTTATGCAGTTCCATGGTCATGTTGACCGCCTCCAGCGCCTCGTCGAGAGTACGGATGCCCTTGGCCTCGAGGGCCGAAATCAGGCGCAGCAGCACCACCGCCGTGGCCAGCGAATCGCCCAGCGCGGTATGGCGGTCGGTCACGGGGATGCCGTAGCGCTCGGCGATGGCGTCGAGATTCTGGTTGTCCGTGGTGCCGTCGACGAAGGACGACAGCAGCATGGTGTCGAGCACGGTATTGCCGAAGGACACGCCGCTTTCCGCTTCGCGCATGCGGATGAATTTGAGGTCGAAGGCGGCGTTATGCGCCACCAGCACGGCATCGGCGACGAAGGCCTTGAACTGCGGCAGCACTACGGTGATCGGCGGCTTGTCCACCACCATGTCGTCGGTAATGCCGTGGAAGCGCACCGATTCCTTGGGTATCCAACGACCGGGATTGACGATGCGGTTGAAGGTTTCGCCGGTCAGGATGCGTCCGTTGACGATCCGCACGCCGGCGATGGAAACGATGCGGTCGCCCTGCGTCGGGCTTAGGCCCGTGGTTTCGGTATCAAACACCACGAAAGTAAGGTCGCGCAGCGCCACCTGCCCTAGGTCGCCGGCCGGCGCCTGAGCCAACAGATTGAGATCGAAGAATTCCGGACGCGGCGGCAATTTATCCGAGGGTTCAGCGCGGTCATGGCCTTCCCGCCCGAGATACAGGGCGATGCGCAGGGACACCTGGCCGCCCGACGCCTCTTCCACCAGATCTTCGCGGGTATGATGGACCATCACGTCGCGCACCGTCATGCCACCCAGGGCCGGCGACACCTTGGCCCTCTGCCAGTCGATCAGGGTCTCGTCATCGACGCGGGTGCCGTGCCAGGTGATGCCGATCCAGCCGTGACCGCTTTCGGCCTCGGCCGAAAGATCGAATTCGGTGGCGCCGGTGCCCTTGGCGATCCTGCGGATCAAAGCCTCCAGGGCGAGGATCAGCGAATGGCTGTCGCCATGCAGCCACAGCGGCAGTCCGGTCATGGTCAGCTTGAGCCCCGAATCGTCGAGGCGGCGGATGACGAAATTGAACAGATAGGCCGAATTGACGTCGGTCATCGGCCACCAGCCGGCCAGCAGGGATTTGTAGTCGCGGCTGGCCCGCAGGAATGTCGCCTTGACCTCGGTCATTGCCGCCGGCGCATCGGCATCCGGGCCCTCCATGCGCTCCACCGGGTCGCGCAGGCCGTCGATGGTTTCGCGCAGCATGGCGTCGCGTCGGGCCAGCGCCGCCACCGAATCGGTAACGTCATTGAAGGTGATGACATAACCGCTGACCTGCTCCTGGGCCCGCACCAGGCTCATGCGTCCCTGCAGCAGCCGGCGTCCGTCCGGCGTGCTGGTGACGAAGGGGGCGTTGTCCGGCGCCCCCTGAGGGCGGTGGCGCAGGATGTCGAGGTTATGCAGCACCGGTTCGATCACCAGCAGTCCGGACAGCGCCCGGCCCAGCCCCATCTCCCCGGAAACCCCCAGCATGCCGAGCGCCACCTGATTATACAGCACCACCTGGTTCTTGAGGTTGCACAGCACCACCCCTTCGTGCAGATCGTTGAGGATGGCGGCGAGGCGCGCTTTTTCCTTTTCCGACTGGGCGGTGGCGGCGTCCACCGCGTCGGACCTCTGGCGTCGGGCCAGGGCCAGATTGGCCGCCAGTTCATTGACCGCTTCCGGCAAGGCCGGCAAGGTGCCGTAGCGGCGGAGGTCGATCTGCTCGCGGTCGCCGCCATTGACGATGGCACGCACTTCCACCGCCAGCCTCCGCGCCGGCTTGATGACCCCGAAGAAGACGATCTGCCAGCCGACCAGGACTGCGGCGCAGGCGAGACCCAGGGTGAAGGCGACGACACTCGCCACCGCCGCCATGGTCTCGCTGTCGCCGCTGATCCGATACAGATAAATCCCCGATGCCGCCACACCGGCAACAAAGACCAGGAAGGTGGCGGACAGCCATAGCAGTGGGCTTTTCCAGTTGGCCATCGACCCTATATTACCCCTCCCCACAAGCATTCACCAATGCCATGCTTTGGTTATAAAGACACTATAGACGTTCGGCAACGGAACCACCTGACGAAGATCATGTGCAGAGAAGAAATTTTCGGATGATTTTCCCTTATATCTTCAGTATATAGCTCTCCGTTAACAATACGCATACAATTAGTGGGTTTGCGCGGCGGACCTCCTTAGGTGTAGATTTCCCGGGACGAACTTCTGGTAACCGCCCATTTCGCCGTCGCAAAGGAAGCAGCCATGTTTTCGAAGCCCGAGATCGTTGTTGGGGATCGGTTCATCAAGGTCGGAAATTTCCGCATGCCGGTCTGGAAGGTGGCACGCATCAGCAACGGCTCCCGGCCGCCGCATGCCCATCTTGAAAAGGAGGGGGCCGAGCGCGACGCCATCACCGTGTCGATTCCGGCCCTGGGCGACAGCTCGTTGTTTCGCCGGGTGATGCCGGCGGGCTCCTGAGTCCCTTACGGCTTTTTCCGGTATCGGGGGAGAAGCGATGTTCGTGCTGCGGGTCAACGGCCGCGATCGCCGGCTTGATGTGGATGGCGCGACGCCCCTGTTGTGGGCGCTCAGGGACCATCTGGGGCTGACGGCGACCAAATACGGCTGCGGCGCCGGGGCTTGCGGTGCCTGCACCGTGCATCTCGATGGCGAACCGGTGCGGTCCTGTTCGATCACCGTGGCCGATGCCTCGGGACGATCGGTCACCACCCTGGAAGGCAGCCAGGACCGCATCGCCCAGTCGGTGAGAAAGGCCTGGCGCAAGCTCGACGTGGTGCAATGCGGCTATTGCCAGCCGGGCCAGATCATGGCGGCCATCGCCCTGCTCAGGCAAAAGCCCAGGCCCACCGACAGCGAGATCGACGCGGCGATGGACGGCAATCTGTGCCGCTGCGCCACCTATCAGCGGATCCGCGCCGCCATTCACGACGCCGCCGCTGGTTTGGGGAGCTGAGCCATGACCGTCAGCCGCCGCCTGTTCCTTACGCTGATCGGCGTCTCGTCGGGCGCGCTGGCCATCGGCGCCGCCTTCCGCCTGTCGGCCGCCGGCGCCCCGGCGGCGGCGCCCGACCCCGACAGCTTCGTCCGCATCGGCAGCGACAACACGGTCACCGTGGTGGTCAAGCATCTGGAAATGGGCCAGGGCGTCAGCACCGGCCTGACCACCATCGTCGCCGAGGAACTGGACGCCGACTGGAGCCAGATGCGCGTCGAGTTCGCACCGGCCGAGGTGCCGCGCTATGCCAACCGCCTGGTCGGTTTCCAGCTCACCGGCGGCTCCAACAGCATCCTCAATTCCTGGGATGAACTGCGCAATGCCGCCGCTGCCGCCCGCCAGATGCTGATCAGCGCCGCCGCCCGCCACTGGCGCCTGCCCGCCGAAGAATTCACCATCGAAAAAGGGGTGATCCGCCACCCGCCGACCGGCCGTCAGGCCGATTTCGCCAGTTTCGCCGGCATGGCCGCGGCGCTGCCGGTGCCCACCGAGGTCCGGCTGAAGGCCGCCGCCGAGTTCAAGCTGATCGGCAGTCCGCTGCCGCGGCGCATGGACTCGGCGGACAAGGTCGCCGGTGTCGGCGGCTTCGGCCTCGATCAGCGGCCGCAGGGGCTGCTGCGCGCGGTAATCGCACGATCGCCAAGATTTGGCGGCCGCCTGAAATCCTTCGATGCCGCCGCCGCCCGCGCCGTCCCCGGGGTGGTCGGCGTGGTGCAGGTGCCGAGCGGCGTGGCGGTGGTGGCGCGAGACACCTGGTCGGCCATCAAGGGGCGAGAGGCCCTGCGCCTGGAATGGGACGACCAGGCGGCGGAGATGCGCTCCAGCGATGCCATTCTGGCCGACTACAAGGCCCTGGCGGCAACACCCGGCCTGATCGCCGCCGATCGCGGCGACGCGACGCAGGCGCTGGCCTCGGCGGCGAAGGTGGTGGAAGCCGAATACAGCTTTCCCTATCTCGCCCATGCGCCGATGGAACCCCTCAACGCTACCATCCAGGTCACCAGGAGCGGCGCCGAGATCTGGACCGGCTCGCAGATGCAGACCGGTGACCAGGCGGCGGCGGCGGCGGTCCTCGGCCTGGCGCCGGCCAAGGTGAAGATCCATACGCTATGGGCCGGCGGCAGCTTCGGCCGGCGGGCCAATGCCGGTTCCGACTACATCGCCGAAGCGGCCGCGGTGGCCAAGGCCTTCGGCGGCTCGGCGCCGATCCAGCTGGTATGGACCCGCGAGGACGACATCCAGGGCGGCCGCTACCGACCGATGGCTTTCCATCGCCTGACCGCCGGGCTGGACGGCGACGGCCGCCTGGTCGCCTGGCGACATGTTCTGGTCAGCCAGTCGATCATCGCCGGCACACCGTTCGAGAAGTTCATGATCAAGGACGGCATCGACGCCACCTCCGTCGAAGGCGCCGCCGACCTGCCCTATGCCGTTGCCAATCTGCGGGTCGAGGTGCACAACGCCGCATCGCCGCTGCCGGTCCTGTGGTGGCGCTCGGTCGGCCATTCCATCAACGCCTTCGCCGTCGAATGCTTCCTCGACGAGGTCGCCGCCGCCGCCGGCCGCGACCCCCTGGCCTTTCGCCTCGACCTGCTGGCCGACCGGCCGGATCATGCCGCCGTGCTCAAGCTGGCCGCCGAGCGGGCCGGTTGGGACAAGCCGATGCCCGCCGGCCATGGGCGCGGCATCGCCGTGCATGGGTCGTTTTCGTCCCTGGTCGCCGAGGTCGCCGAGGTCAGTCTCGGCGCCGACGGCAAACCCAAGGTCGAGCGCGTGGTGACGGCGGTGGATTGCGGCACCGCCATCAATCCCGACCAGGTGGCGGCGCAGATGGAGGGCGGCATCGGCTTCGCCCTCGGGGCCATGCTGCGCGGCGCCATCACCCTGGCCGACGGCATCGTCCGGCAAAGCAACTTCACCGATTACGAACCGTTGCGGATGTCGGAAATGCCGGTGGTGGAAACCCATATCCTGCCGTCCGAGGCCCATCCCACCGGCGTCGGCGAGCCGGGGGTGCCGCCGCTGGCGCCGGCCGTCGCCAATGCCATGGCCGCCGCCGGGAGCGCCCGGGTGCGGCGGCTGCCGCTGAGCGAGGCGTGAACGGTTCCCCGCCGCAGGGGTTGCTGCTGGCGGCCGGCAAGGGAAGCCGGTTTCGCCAGGCGGGCGGCGCCGACAAACTGCTCTGTCCGATCCCGGACGGCTATCCGCGCCAGGGGCTGGCGGTGGCCCTGGCGGCCCTCGAACCGCTGCGCCGGATCCTGCCGCGGGTCCTCGCCGTCGTCAGCCGGGACAACGAGGCCGTCGGCGACCTGCTGCGCGATGCCGGCTGCCCGGTGCTGTCGGTGGACAGCGACGGCCTCGGCCGCTCCATCGCCCTTGGCGTGAGCCGGACCGCCGACGCCGCCGGCTGGCTGATCGCCCTGGCCGACATGCCGTTCATCCGTGCCGACACCATCGCCGCCGTCGCCGCGGCCTTAGGCAAAGGCCCCGTCGCCGCTCCCTGTCTCGGCGGCCGGCGCGGCCATCCGGTGGCCTTCGGGCGGGTTTTCGGCCCCGCACTGGCGGCACTTACCGGCGATGTCGGGGCCCGCGCGGTGATCGGCGACCAGGTCCCGGTGAGCGTCGAAGTGGACGACCCGGGAATTTTTCTCGATATCGACCACCCGGCCGACTGGCCGAAGTAAGGCTGGTTCAGTAGAGGTCGACAACCGCCGACAGGTGAGCGACGGCCGGCTCGTGGATCACCACGATATTCTGGGAACGCCACGACAACAGGCCCCGGCCCTCCAACCGCTTGATGGCGCGCGAATAGGACTCGGCGGTGATACCGACCGCGTCGGCAATGTCCATGCGGCGGAACGGCACGGGGATCATCGCCGGAAACTGTTCGCTGCCGTCGGCAAGCGACAGCAGGAAGGACAGCAGGCGATCCTCAACCTTCAGCGTGGAGCGCAGGACGGCTTTTTCCAGTTGCTGGGACTCGGCATAGCCGAGATGCAGAATCTGTGGATAGGGATTGCCCGGTTGCAGCGCCATCCATTCGGCGGCCGGCAAAGTCCACAGCGAACCGGCGGTCAGGGCCCATGCTTCCCAACGATGCAACCCGGTGATGAAGGCATCGGACCAGCCGAAAATTTCACCCGGCCGCACCACGCGCACCACCACCCGCCGCCCATCGGGATAGTAGCGCCTGAGCGCCACCAGGCCGGCGCCCATCAGATAGAGACTGCGGCAAGCGGTCTCCTGTTGGAAAAGAGTATCGTGGAGGGCGAATTGGCGAGCCTTGCCATAAAACGTAAAAACACGAGCAGACTCGTCGCCATCCAGAGTCTCACTGCAAGGGACGGCGGCGCGAGTACTGGCATATTGGATTGCATTCATCTATGGATCCCCGCCGAGGACCAATGATCATCCAGGCTTGACCTTTAGTTATCAACCTATGCTTAGGTCTGAGAATCTATATCTAAAGTATTGGTCAGGATCGGGAAACTAGCGACACAGGGCCTCATCCTCCATAGCGTTCAAGGCATAATCTCGGCGAGCCGGGGACGTGACGGGGATTCCGAGCCGAACCCCGTTGCGCCACAGATCGGAATAGAGTCAAATCACTGACAGATATTACTCGGGAATGGGAAGAATTAGGTCTTAGATGGCTCCCAGGGTCTTTACTCATCAATGGCTGTTTCTTGGATGTGCCCTGCTGATTCTCGGCAGTGCCCTTGCCGTTAATCTATATGGAGAACATCAACACATTGAGGATCAGGAGCGTGAAAGGCTGGCGGCACTAGCCACCACTGTGGCGAAAAACATTGTGCCGCAGGTGGTGCTGGCCGATCGAATAATTACCAACGTTTTGAATTCCCTGCCCGCCTGGCGTGCGGAAAATGACGGATTTCAGCGCGCCAATCGCGAAATAAAAATCATCAACGACACGATAAACGGAATCCCTCCGCTTTTAGTTATGGACGCAAGTGGCACAGTAAATATTTCCAGCAACCCCAAGCTCCTCGGGATGAACTTCGCTCATCGAGAATATTTCAAAACAGCCATCAATAATCCAGACCCTAGAATTCTTCAGGTAAGTGCGCCGTTCAAGACTGTTCTCAACGATTTCGCCTTTACCTTGTTGCGAACGTTCCTCGGACCCGATGGAAAATTCGCCGGTATCGTCGTGGTCACGGAAGTTCCTGCATATTTTGCAAACTTATTGGATTCTGTTCGGTATGCGCCGGATGTAAGAACGTGGATTGCCCATGGCGACGGAGTGCTGTTTCTCTCGCTGCCTCACATTGACGACTTGGAAGGTACCGATCTGAAAGGGCCGGGAACGTTTTTCGCGCGTCATCTGGAGAGCGGTCAATCGGCATCTGTGTTCACCGGGATCTCCTTGACTGGCGGCCAACGCATGACCGCCCAGCAAACCTTGCAACTTCTTGACAACCCTATCATGGACAAGCCCATCGTCATTGGCGTGAGCCGACAATTGGATGGCATGTTTGCGTCCTGGCATCAGGATGCCCTTGTCCGGGGTGAATTATTTCTTGTGGTGCTTCTGGTCACGACCGTCAGCCTGCTTTTGTATCAGCGGAAGCAACAGGTCTATGACCGACTGATGGTAGCCCAAGAGGGTGAACGCAAGAAAGTTGAGCTCGATCTAAAGGAAAGCGAGCAGCGCTGGCGGTTTGCTCTCGAAGGGGCCGGAGACGGCGTTTGGGATAGAAACATCGAGACAGGCAAAGTAGCATTCTCCCGACGATGGAAAGAAATGCTGGGCTATCGTGATGAAGAAATAGGTGACAGCTTTGACCAGTGGAAAGAACTGGTTCACCCTGACGATCTTGGCCTCGCATTAGCAACCATAGAAGCCTATCAAAAAGGAACGCACCCAAATTATGTTCTCGAACACCGCCTGTTGTGCAAGGACGGAAGCTGGAAGTGGATCCTGTCGCGAGGAATGATCGTCGATCGCAAAGCAGATGGCACGCCACTTCGGATGATCGGTACGCATTCAGACATCACCGAGCGCAAACATGCCGAAGAGCAGATTGAAGCACTGGCCTTTTATGACCATCTGACCGGCCTTCCCAACCGTCGTCTACTGGCAGACCGGATGAACCAGATCCTGGCCGCCAGGGTCCGCAATCAGCATGAAGGCGCGCTGCTTTTTATTGATCTGGACAACTTCAAGGCGGTGAATGACACCCAAGGCCATGAAATGGGTGATCTATTGCTTCAGGAAGTTGGTCGGCGCCTGTCCAATAATTTTCGTGAAGCCGATACCGTGGCGCGAATCGGCGGTGACGAATTTGTGCTGGCGCTTGCTGATCTCAGCGAAAATGCCGAGGAAGCAGCCACTCAAGCCAAGATCGTCGGCGAAAAAATCCTCGCGGTTCTGGGCGAGCCCTACTGGATCAAGGAGAACCAGTTTTCCATTACACCAAGCGTCGGAGTTACCTTGTTTGGCGATCATCGCGGCAATGTCGATGAGTTGATGAAACGGGCCGATATTGCCATGTATCAGGCCAAGGCGGAGGGTAGAAACACCATACGCTTCTTCGATCCCGGCCTTCAGGCGACGATTAAGGCCCGCGCCACCCTGGAAGCAGACATGCGCCAAGGGATAAGGGAAGATCAATTCATACTTCATTACCAACCACAGGTTAATGGCGATGGCCGATTGACGGGTGCCGAGGCTCTGTTGCGCTGGCAACACCCCCAGCGTGGAGTATTGTTACCCGACGAGTTCATTCCTTTGGCTGAGGAAACCGGGTTCATCCTCCATCTCGGCCGATATGTCCTGGAAGAAGGCTGCGCCCGCATCGTCGCCTGGTCGCAGCGGTCCGAGACGTCATGCCTGACCTTGGCGGTGAATGTCAGCGCCCGGCAATTCCACCAAGCTGATTTCGTCGAGCAGGTGATGGCTATTGTCAACAGGACAAGGGCCGATCCGAAAAAGCTCAAGCTGGAACTGACCGAAAGCCTTCTGTTGGAAAATATCGAGAAGGTCATTTCAAAGATGGCTTCCCTGAAAGCGATTGGCGTTGGCTTTTCGTTGGATGATTTCGGCACCGGCTATTCGTCGCTCAATTACCTGAAACGCCTGCCACTCGACCAATTGAAGATTGACCGCTCATTTGTTCGCGACGTGCTCACCGACCCGAATGACGCCGCGATTGCCAAAACCATTATCGCCCTCGCCGACAGCCTCGGGTTGGGCGTTATTGCGGAAGGCGTTGAAACTGAAGCACAGCGGAATTTTTTAGCGGCCTCCGGCTGCAATGCCTATCAAGGCTATTTCTACAGCAGGCCACTTCCACTGGAAGGGTTTGAACAGTTCGCACGTCAAAGGTGAAGCCGGGCGAACCAAGTCTTGTCCGATAGTCCAAGAACCATTCACCAGGGACGTCATCCGAATGTGACCTGGCTCGCCGACCGCCGCCGCCGCCGGCGCCTATCCTGTCCGAAGCATTGGACAGGAACGGGCGAGGTTCTCATGACCCATCTTCCCAGGCTTGGCACCGTCGTGATTTTCACCGGACTCGCCTGCGCCTCCATCATCACCTGCGGCCAGGCTTTGCTGGATCGGGCGGCGGCGATAAAGGTCGAACAACTGCGACGGCAACTGGCCGCCTCGGTCGAGATCTTTCAGGCTCGGTACGGGTACCTGCCCGGCGAATCGCCGGCGGTGGCCGGCACGGTCCGTTCGGCCTGGGCCGATCTGGCGGCATCGGGGTTGGTGGACCAACGCCTGCCGGCCGTCCGCGGCATATCCGGACTGTCGGTGATTGTCCGCAACGGTCATCTCGACCTGGTGGTGGAAGGGACCGGACCGGGGATGGCGGCAGCCCTCAAGGACCCCGCCGGCGCCGTTGGAGGACCGGCGATGCTGGCCTTGCCGGATTAGCGACCATAGTCCTGCATGCCCAGGGTATCGATTTCCAACTCCATCACGTCGCCGACCATGCTGAGGGCCTGGGTGACGTTTTCCTTCAGCGCCGGGTCGACATTCTCTAAGCCACCGATCACCTGGATCAGGTTCCTGATTTCCGTCGCCTTATGGGTCATGAAGGCACCGGCGCCGAGCGGCAGGTCGTATTTGCCGAGAATGATACGCGCCCCATAATCGGTCAGGTCCTTGACGGCGGTTTTCAGCAAAGAACCGGCACTGGACCGCATCGCACCCTGCATGCCGCGCAGTTTAGCCAACTCGCCGTCCGAACAGCCGAATTGTTCCAGACGCGTATCGGCAAGATGGAGCAGATTGATCAAACGTTCGGATGCGCTTTTCAGTTCCAGGGCGATAGCACGCTTTTCCGACATCTTGCGGGCAGCGCCAAGCCGGGTGGACGCGCGCTCCACTTCTCCGGCAACGACGAAGGCATCTTCGATGACGGTGCTGGTTTGCGAGGCGACTTCATGACTGGCATAAAAATCCTGATGGACGCCGTTCAATTTGGCGACCATCGTCCGGTCAATGTTGTTGATATGGGAAATCAACCAGTCATAAATGAAGTCCACAACCTTGCCATAAGACTCAGCCGCACTTTTCTTGCGCTCGAGTGACTGCTCAAATGCCGTGATGTTCTTCATGAAGGCGCTGTGGGCGGCCCTATGGACGATTCGTTCGTCATAGTCAAAGCCGTCCATGATGCCGTCTTCATAGACAAAATGGTTCAGCGCATATTGTTTAAGCCCATCGAGCCCCGCCCGCACGGCGGAGATTTCCCGCGCTCCGCCGGACTCCTGCCGGAGAACCCGCAACAGGTCGAACAACTGCTGGTGTTGGCTGTCGATGTCGGCATGGCCGATCTCGATGGCTTTCGACCATTCGAGGGTCAGCCTCTCAGTTCCCGCGTTTCCGTCGACCGCCACTCCAGGATTCCGCTATTGCCGACAAATTATTTAATGAATTCAGCTATTGGCATTGCCCAGGATCTTGGTCACACCGGCCAGTAATTTCTTCAGGGAGAACGGCTTTTCCATGAAATGGTTGACGCCGGCCTGATAGGCGCTCTTTTCGGCCTCCGCTCCGGTTTTTCCGGTCAACAGCATGATGGGCGTCCGCGGATCGATGCCGTCGTCCCCGGCGCGGATCCGCCGGGTGCATTCGAGCCCGTCCATCACCTCCATCATCCAATCCATGATGACGATGTCGGCGCCCTTTCCCTGCAGCGCCGCCAGCGCCTCGGCTCCGTCCTTGGCTTCGACGATCTCCTGGGCGTCGAACGCGGTCAGGGCAAGATGTATCAGTTCCCGGGTCGAGACATTGTCTTCGACAATCACGGCGCGCCTGATCTTGATCGTCATATGTTCCTACTCCAATCGATATCAATATCCATTCTATCACTTTCCAGGGCTTCCCGCAGCGACTCGAGCAACGGCGTCAGCGTCGCCTCGAGACGGTCGATCAGATCAAGCCCGGCCTCGGCATCACCGGCCTGCAGCAGCTGTTCAACCGCAAGCGCCAGGCCA
>DUZF01000087.1 GCA_013349665.1 Rhodospirillaceae bacterium
ACCCGGCAGGGAAAGGGGTCGATACGCCTATCGGCAGCAAGACATTTTCTAAGGAGTTGGCGGACATCATCGCCTCGGGAGCGACGACGCGGACCTATCACACGGACACCAGCGGCGACGGCATTGAACGTCTGGTGACGTATCGCAGGATGTCAGCGACGCCGTTTCACCTGATGGTGGGAATGGGGGCGCAGGATTATCTGGAACCGTGGCGACGGAACGTCGGCAAAGCCGTCATCATCGAGGCGATTTTTCTAATGTTCACCACCATTGCCGCGGGGCTTCTGTGGCGGTCGTTCAGCCTGACCGAAGCGGCCCGCCAGCGCAGCAACACGCTGCTGCGTTACGGCAGCGACGGCCTCCATATCCTCGATGCCAAGGGAACCATCGTCGAGGTGGGCGACTCGTTCTGCCAAATGCTGGGATACAGCCGGGCCGAGATGATTGGCATGCACATCGGTCAGTGGGACGCCAAATTCCCGACTGACCAGATCAGTGGATCCCTCGCCCGGCTGTTTGAAAGAGGCGGGAGCCTGAAGCTGGAAACCTGCTACAGGCACAAGGATGGCCGCATTATCGATGTGGAACTGACCGGTATCACGTTGAAGATGAACGGCCTGATGGTTCTCCACACCTCGGCCCGCGACATTACCGAGCGCAAGCTGGCCGAGGCCAACCTGTTGCGGACGACGGCCCTCCTCCGCTCTATCGGCGAAAATTCGCTGGAGCCGATCTACGCCAAAGACATCGACGGCCACCTCCTCTACGCCAACCCCTCCCTCCTCGCCGTTATCGGAAAGAGCGCCGACGCAGTGCTCGGCCATACAGATGCCGAATGGCATTCCGATCCAAAGCAGGCTGCCGCCATCATGGTGAACGACCGCCGTATCATGGAGTCCGGTGTTGCCGAGGTGATCGAGGAGGTTTTCGACACCGCGGATCAGGGCACGCGGACGTTCAGGTCGGCCAAGGCGCCTCTTTACCTTGATGATGGATCTCTCATCGGCATCGTGTGCGTATCCTCCGACGTTACCAGCATAATGACCGCCAAGGCGGAGGCCGAGCGGGCAAACGAGGCCAAGTCAGCGTTCCTGGCCAATATGAGCCACGAGATCCGCACGCCGATGAACGGCATCATCGGCTTGGCGCATCTTGCCAAGGCGGGCGAAATGGACGCCAAGACGCGGGAGCGGGTTGACGCTATCGAAGGTTCGGCCAAACGGCTCCTTGGCATCCTCAACGACATCCTGGATCTCTCGAAGATTGAGACGGGGCAAATAGACATAGAGAGCATTCCCTTTCCGTTGAACCGGTTGATCGATGACACCCTTGCGACGGTTCGTCCTGTTGCCGAAAGCAGGCGGCTGGGTCTCTCGGTGAGAATTGCACCCGAGGTGCCAGGGTGTTTGCTCGGTGACCCGCTGCGCATTGGGCAGGCGCTGCTTAACCTCGTCGGCAATGCGGTAAAGTTCACCGACCGGGGCTCGGTTCTCGTTGGTGTTGAGGTGAGCGAGACCTGGGAGGACAATATCGTCCTGTGCTTCTCGGTGACGGACACCGGCATCGGTCTGACGGTGGAGCAGCAAGAGCAGGTGTTCCTGCCATTCCAGCAGGCGGACGGGTCGATAACGCGAAAATTTGGCGGCACCGGCCTGGGGCTGACCATCGTCAAGCAATTGGCGGAACGGATGGGTGGGCAGGTCGGCGTGGACAGCACACCTGGCGAGGGCAGCACCTTCTGGTTCACCGTTTCGTTAGGCATTTCGGAAGAAATTGCGGTGGTCGACGAATGGAAAACGAAACTGGCTGTCGCGGTGGATTCGGCACTGTTACATGGGACACGTGTCTTGCTGGTCGAAGACGATCAGGTCAACCGGATGGTCGCCGTCGGGTTGCTGGAGGCGGCGAATATCTCGGTTGATGTCGCTGTGAACGGCGCAGAGGCGGTAAAGATGGTCGAGCAGGGCACAGATTACGAGGTCGTCCTGATGGACATGCAGATGCCGGTCATGGACGGCCTGACGGCGACCCGAACGATCCGGAAAAACCCCAGATTCGCGGACCTTCCCATCGTCGCCATGACCGCCGGCGTCATGACGCACGAAAGCCAGGCCTGCGTGGAGGCGGGCATGACCGACTTCATCGGCAAGCCCTTCTCTCCCGAGCAGCTTTATTCGACGATCCATAGATGGGCCACCGGTTTGGGCGACGCCCCAATGTTTGACGCCAAGGTGCGAGAGCTATCCGGTGGCGAGACTCTGCGGCTGCCCAGTAATGTCGGAGGATTGGATGTGCGGGCTGGGTTGCGTCGCGTGGCCGGCATGAAGGGGCTCTATATCCGAACGCTCCGTCACTTCCTTGATGATCAGGGCACCGTCGTGGACCAGTTGCGGCAGTTGATCGACAAGGAAGAAATCAAGACGGCACTTCGCGTCGCCCACACGCTGAAAGGTGCTGCCGGGATGATTGAGGCTCGAGAAATCTACGGACTGGCGCTGGCCGTTGAGCAAGTCCTTGACGGCGGTGATGTGGAGGCAGGCCGCGCCCTGATTGCGAAGCTTGAGGCGAGGCTTACGCCGCTCCTGGAGGCTCTCCATACCGCGCTTGACGAGGTGACGCCTCAAACTGCTGAGCAACCAGCCGCCAGGCAGATGGAGCAAGTCTGTTAGCTTTTTCTCTGTCTAAAGGCGCCATCACCTCCAGCGCAACTGACGGCTTATCACAAGGGTCAGTGTGACAACCTGACGGACGCTCAGGTCACGCTGATGGCAACGATCGTTGCGACGATTCTTGAGAGGAATCTGAAATGACGAAACGAACATCCCGGCGGCAATACCGTAGAAGCGCCGCGTCTCGGGAAAATCGCCGAAGATGAAGCCGGCGGTGAGCCCCAGGCTGACCAGGATGGCGGCGATCCGCCAGGCGCCGCTGAGCAACGGAACGCCGGCGACGGAACCACCATTCGCGCCAGACCGATGGGCGTGAAGTTGTGAACCACCGACAGCAGGATCAGCAGCGCCACCGTCAGCGTCGGCGACAAGGGGGGCGGTAAATGGTCGCTGAATTTTCAGTATCGTGGGGGTGGAAAGCCATCGACGCCGGCGTTCGATTGCGCTAACGATGCTGCGGATCAAGGCGGTTGCCGAGGACTGCATCGCGGCAAGGGGCGCTTCCAATTCTGCCCCCAGAGGCGGTAGGATTTGCCGGCAGGACGGCTTCGGTTCCGGTTCCAATACGGGCATTGCGCTTCTCTGAGGCCGGTCACTCAACAGGATTTCGCTGATGTCGCAGAATGACGTTTCTCCAATCCCCTCCGGCCCGGCGCCCCGCAAAGCCACCCGCGGTGCCGTGATCCGCCATGGTCGGCGGCAGGTGCTGGTCGGCGGCGGGCATCCCATTGTCGTGCAATCGATGACCAATACCGACACCGCCGATGTCGCCGCGACGGCCTCGCAGATCAGCGACCTGGCGCAGGCCGGGTCGGAACTGGTGCGCATCACCGTCAATACCGCCGCCGCCGCCGCCGCGGTGCCGGCGATCCGGGCGCAATTGGACCGCCTGAACGTGGATGTGCCGCTGATCGGCGATTTCCACTACAACGGCCATACATTGTTGCGGGACTATCCGGACTGCGCGCAAGCCCTGTCAAAATATCGCATCAATCCGGGGAATGTCGGGCAGGGGGCGAAGCGCGACAGCCAGTTTGCGCAAATGATCGAAATCGCCTGCAAATACGACAAGCCGGTGCGTATCGGGGTGAACTGGGGCAGCCTCGACCAGTCCCTGCTGGCCCGCATGATGGACCGGAATCTCCAGCGTGCGGCACCCTGGGATGCCCAGGCCGTCATGTACGACGCCCTGATCTCGTCGGCCCTCGACAATGCCGCCCGCGCCGAAGCTTTGGGTCTGCCGGGCGGCCAGATCATTTTGTCCTGCAAAGTGTCGGCGGTGCAGGATCTGATCGCCGTTTATCGCGCCTTGGCGCGCCGATGTGACTATGCCCTGCATCTGGGTCTGACCGAGGCCGGCATGGGCAGCAAAGGGATTGTCGGGTCGGCGGCGGCCCTCGCCGTCCTGCTGCAGGAAGGGATCGGCGACACCATCCGCATCTCGCTGACCCCGGACCCGGGCGGTGCCCGCACCAAAGAGGTGGTCGTCGCCCAGGAATTGCTGCAGACCATGGGGCTGCGCAAATTCGCACCGATGGTGATTGCCTGCCCGGGTTGCGGACGCACCACCTCGACGGTGTTCCAAAGCCTGGCCGATACCATCCAGACTTTCCTGCGGGACCGTATGCCGGTATGGAAAACCCTCCATCCGGGCGTCGAAAGCATGAATGTCGCGGTCATGGGCTGCATCGTCAATGGCCCGGGGGAGTCCAAGCATGCCGATATCGGCATCAGCCTGCCTGGAACCGGCGAAGAGCCGGCGGCGCCGGTCTTCGTCGATGGCGTGAAGACCGTAACCCTTCATGGTCCCGATATTGCCGTACAATTTCAGGCGATTGTCGAGGATTACATCAAGGCCAGATTTCGCCAGGGTGACACCAGGTCGTAACTCATCTCTCCCTCTCGGCAATTCATGCTATTGATGACCCATGCGTGACCTAGTGGCGGCGTTGATGCATCCTCGGCTCGCCGCGCTTTTCGCCGCCTGGCGGGAAGCGGCGGAGAGCGACGCCGCGATTGACCCCGAGCTGTTCTTTGCCGACCATGCCGACCATCTGCTGGTGGTTGAAACGGACGGCGTGCGTAACCGCTACAGTCACTATGGGCTGGCCTTTGCCACCCATTTCGGCATCGACCTGACAGGGCGGACCATCGACATGCTGCCCGATGAGATCCTGACGGCGGACCGCCGCAGCATGCTGGAATTTGAATATGCCTTCGTGCATCGTCAGGGCGTTCCCCTTTGGCGGTCCTACACGGCTGAATTCTCGGCGGAAGGCACCGAAACCTGGCAGCGGCTGGTTTTGCCGCTGGGCGATAACCATCGGCTGCTGGTCGGCGCCTATCCCTCGTCGATGGTGTTGCCTGACGCCGATGCCGGGGTCGGATTACTGTCGATGCTGATCGAAAAGGTGCCGTTGATTCTCGGCAAGGACGGCGGCCTTGCCGATCTTGCCCTGTCTCTGCAGACCTTCGGCGAGGGGCGCAAGCAGATGGCGGCGATGGAAGCGCTGGCCAGCCTGGATTCTCTCACCGGTATTGCCAATCTTCGCCATTTCACTCATTTGGCAGAGGCGGAACTGGCCCATTCCCGGCGGATGGGGAGGACTTATTCGCTGCTGGCGATCGATATTGATCATTTTAAGCGGATCAACGACGGCTACGGCCATGCCGCCGGAGATGAAGCGCTGAAAGCCTTCGTCGCCGCCTGCCGGTTGGGTTTGCGCGCTCCGGACATTCTGGGGCGCTGCGGTGGCGAGGAATTCGGCGTCGCTTTGCCCAATACCGACGGCGAGGGTGCCCTTAAAATTGCCGAGCGGCTGAGACGTCTGGTGGAACAAACGGTCATCACCCTGGAACCGGGTAAAGACATCAGCGTCACCGCCAGCATCGGCGTCGCCACTCTGCCGCCCGAGGAACAGCCGGCAGGAGACAATACCCATTCAATCCTTCGCGCCTTGCGGGCCAAAGCGGATCAGGCTCTCTACCGGTCCAAGGAAGAAGGGCGCAACCGGGTCAGCATGGCCGGCAGCGACCCGCCGACGCCTCGCTGATCGGTCTAAAACCACTGGTGGCGAAGGAAATCCAAACAGCCTCGCCGCAGGCGTGCTAAGCTCTGCTATCTGCGCATCGTTAAAGGTCCTTCCGACAGGTCATGGTGGGACCGTCCGTATGCCGGGCCGCCCGTCGGGCGGGCCGAAGCTTCGCAGCATGGATGTGACTCAATCGCCGGGGAGACCGTTATGAACAAGGTCGAGTTGTCGGACCTTAAGAACCAGTTGGCGCGCATGAAGGAAGACCTGGACCGGTTTGTCGCGCGCAAACCCACCGGACTGGTGGTGGAACCCCTGCGCGAGCGCATCAGGCAGACCGAGGCCCTGGTTGCCGAAGGGACCCGTCGTCTGGCGGAGGATCGCAAATCTTTGCGCGATTCCAATACCGATAGTCAGGCCGATCCCTCCGCCGGGATGCTGGCCGCCTCCGGTCGGGTCCGTCCGCGGCGCATGTCCTGAAATTCCTTCGCATCCCGACAGTGCGAGTGATTGTGATAGCGATTCGCACTTAAGTCTTGACCCTCTGGCGGCAACAGCGGTAAATGACCTGACTAAACATCAGGGTATCAATAATCCGCGGAGGGGTTAACACCATGACGGATCCGTCGACGGACCGGAACGCTGATCAAAAGGCCGTGACCCTGGCAGATGTGCCGCGTGGCCAGCGGGCGCTGGTGCAGCGCATAGCCAGCGACGACACCCAGTTCCGTCAGCGCCTGCAGTCGATGGGGGTGGTCAAGGGAACGGCGGTGGTGGTCGACCACACCGCGCCTCTGGGCGACCCCAGGGTTTATTCCCTCATGGGATACAGCCTGACCCTGCGCAATTCCGAGGCCCGGCACATCCTGGTGTCGCTGCAATAAGCCTTCCGACCCCCCCGCCCGGCCTGGAGCCGCGGCGGTTCGGCATGCGTCATTCGGTAAGGGTAGGATAATGAGTATCGCAGGCAAGGCAGTGACGGTTGCCCTCACCGGCAACCCCAACAGCGGCAAAACCACCTTGTTCAATCGCCTGACCGGTGCCAATGCGCCGGTCGGCAATTACCCAAGGGTTACCTTGACTCCGCACCGGCGGGAAATCATCCACCGCGGCTGGACCATCACGGTGGTCGATCTGCCGGGGATCTATTCGCTGACCTCGCAGACTCCCGAGGAGCGCACCGCCCGCGACTTCATCCATTTTAATGCTCCGGACATTGTGCTGAACGTCATCGACAGCGGCAATCTCGACCGCTCGCTGTTTCTCACCACCCAACTGATCGAAATGGGGCGGCCGCGGGTCCATGCCCTCAACATGATGGACGAGGCGCGCCGCAAGGGGATCGCCGTCGACACCGGCGCCATGGCGTCGATGCTTGGGGGGGCGGTGGTGGAGACGGTGGCCCTGACCGGCGACGGTTTCGATGCCCTGCTCGATGCCATTGTCGCCGCGGCGGAAGCCGAGACGGTGGCCACCGGCTCGCAGATCACCTATGACCGGCATCTGGAACAGACCATCGCGCGGGTCACCGCCGTCATCGACGAACTCCATCCCGGCAAACTCGATCGGTCGCAGTCCCATTGGCTGGCCATCAAGCTGCTGGAAGGCGACGACGAGGTCCTGGCCCGGGAAGGCGAACATACCTCGCTGATCGAGTTGATCCGCCGGGAGCGCGAGAGCCTCGCCCGCAATCACGGCGAGCAGGTCGACACCATGATCGCCGATGCCCGCTACGGCTTCATCAACGGGATGCTGCAGGAGGTCCGCACACTCTCGCAGGCCGCCGGCGGCACCGACCTGACCCGGCGGCTTGATCGGATCATCCTCAATCGGTTTCTCGGCCTGCCGGTCTTCCTGGCCTCGCTGTGGATCATGTTCGAAGCGACTTTTTCGCTGGGAAAATATCCCACCGACTGGATCAATGCCGCGGTCAAGGCTGCCGGCACCTTTCTCAATCCGGTGATTCCGCCGGGGATGCTGCATGATGTGGTGATCGACGGCGTCATTGCCGGGATCGGCGGTACCCTGGTGTTCCTGCCCAATATCGTCATCCTGTTTTTCTTCCTCGCCTTGTTCAGCGAGACCGGCTATCTGGCGCGCACCGCCTTCCTGGTCGACCGGCTGATGCACCCCTTCGGATTGCATGGCAAGGCCTTTATTCCGCTGGTGATGGGGTTCGACTGCAATGTTCCGGCGATCATGGCCGCCCGCACCATTGAAAGCCCGCATTCCCGTCTGATCGCCATCCTGGTCAGCCCGTTCATGGCCTGTTCGGCCCGCCTGCCGGTGTTCGTCCTGTTCGCCGGCGCCTTCTTTGCCGAATGGGCCGGCACGGTGGTGTTCGTGATGTATGTGATCAGCATCTTGGCGGCGATGATTGCCGCCGTCATGATCGGACGCTTCCTCAAGGGCGAAGGGCAGACCGCTTTTGCCATGGAGCTGCCGCCCTACCGCCTGCCGACCCTCAGGGCGGTGTGGTTCCATATGTGGGAGCGGGCGCAATCCTTCCTGCAAAAGGTCGGCGGGGTGATCCTGGTCGGCTCGGTGGTCATCTGGTTTCTCCAGGCCTTTCCCAACCAGACCGCCGAGACGGAGGCATTCGACGCCCGCATTACCGCCGCCCAGGCCCAGGACGACACGCCGGAGCGGGCTGACCTGCTGGCGCAGCTGGAATTGCAGAAGAACCAGGACAGGCTGGTGCACAGCTATCTTGGACGGGCCAGCCAGGCGGTGACGCCGCTGTTCGGAGCGCTGGGCTTCGACTGGCGCGACACCACCGCCATTCTGACCGGGTTCGTCGCCAAGGAGGTGGTCGTCGCCAGTTATGCCGTGCTTTACAACCAGTCGGAGGAAGGCGGCAAGGATGGGCTGAAGGTGGCCCTCGCCGGGGCGATGCCGCCGCTGCGGGCCTTCGCCTTCATGGTGTTCATTCTGCTCTATTCGCCTTGCCTGTCGACCATCGCGGTCATCTGGCGCGAAGCCGGCAGCTGGCGCTGGTCGGCTTTTTCGGTGGCATTTTCCTTCGGCTTCGCCTGGGTCTTGGCCTGGCTGGTGCTTTTGGTGGGAGGGCTCATCACATGAGCGGTTACGGCGTTTTTGAATATTTCGGCATGGCGCTGATTGTCGTTCCCTGCCTCGTCTTCATGACGCGCCGGGCCCGCCGTCTGCTCGCCAAGGATGGCGGCTGCGGCGGCTGCTCCTGCGGCGACGGGATGAAGAAAGGCGGCGCCGGTCAGTGCGGTTAGACCATCCTGCGTCGGATTTGACGCAGGATGTGATTGCGGCCGAACCGAGCTTGCGGGATATGCGCGCGGCGCCCGCGGTCAAGACTTGCTCACCCTGGAGCCGTCTGAGACATGGTGAAGAACTGAAAGCAACACGGACGCAAAGGACGCCGCTTCGCGGCGAGGGACGGTGTGGACAGGAAAATTCGCCGCCGAAGGCGGCAAAAATATCTGTTCTTTCGTCCGTGCGCCGCGAAGCGGCGTCCTCTCCGGTCCGTGTTATACGCGATCGGCGACACGGCGGAGTTGAGCCGGGAGGGTCGTGTCTTGCAAACCGATGCGCAACCGACGCAACAACAGTTTAACTGAACGGCTGGAGCCCTAAGGCATCACACTTCAGCCGCCGCTAAGGACCGGGTTTTTTAAAACCGCCCGGCCGCTTGCGGCTGCCGCTGAGTTCCTCATTGCGGCTCAAGGCATCCTTGAACCCGGTGGACCAGCGGCTTCTCTCTTCGGTTGGGCCGTGGGGATTCAGGGCGTCGATCGCTGCCTCCAGCCCGGGGTCGGCGGGGTCGAGCTCACTTGCCCGACCCGCTGACCAGCCTTTGGCATAGACGCGGCTCAAATCAAACTGAGACATGTCTGTCACGGCACCCTGCTCCCTTCGGCGTTTTACTTTTGTCTACGCGCTGCGCGGACGCAAGAATGATACCTTGGACAGGTCACCGCCGCCATCACGCCCTGACGTTCCGCGATGGCCGCGGAAAGATGCCTCGTTCTTACGGTCCGAGGCCGGCCGGCCGCGGGACGGCTGTGCCTTCGGCGGACCCCCGCGCGAGGGTGCCGCGACCTGATGGGCCGGGCGCGGATTGGCCGAGCGGCGGTCGGTGACCGGCAGGTTGAGCCGGGTCAGCTTCTCGATGGCCCGCAACAGGCCGCTTTCCTGGTTATCGCAAAGCGAGATGGCGGTGCCTTCGGCGCCGGCGCGGGCGGTCCGCCCGATACGGTGGACATAGGCTTCGGCGACCTCGGGCAGTTCGAAGTTCACCACATGGGTGACGCCGTCGACATCGATGCCGCGGGCGGCGATATCGGTAGCCACCAGGGCGCGGGCGCCGCCTGAGCGGAAGGTCAGGAGCGAGCGCTCACGCTGGCTCTGGCTTTTGTTGCCGTGGATCACGCAGGCGCTGACGCCGGCCTTTTCGAGATGCTGCGCCACTTTGTCGGCGCCATGCTTGGTGCGGGTGAAAACGATGGTCCGGGCCATCGACTGGTCGGCCATCAGCTCGACCAGAAGGTCGCGTTTGCGCGGGCTTTCCACCAGATAGACGCTTTGGCGGACCCGTTCGACCGTCGTCGCCACCGGGGCGACCGACACTTCGACCGGATCTTTCAGCAATTCGCCGGCCAGTTTGCGGATATCACCCGGCATGGTGGCGGAGAAGAAGAGGTTCTGCCGGTTGGCCGGCAATTCGCGGACGATGCGGCGCAGCGGCATGATGAAGCCCAGGTCGAGCATCCGGTCGACCTCGTCGAGGACCAGGAATTCAACCGTCCCCAGGTTGGCGGCGCGGGACATGATGTGGTCGAGCAGGCGGCCGGGGGTGGCGACCAGGATGTCGATGCCGCGGGCCAGGGATTTCAGCTGCGGACCATGCGGCACGCCGCCGAACACCACGCCGACGGAAAGGCCGAGACCGGCCCCGTAGGTGCGGAAGCTGTCGGCGATCTGGCTGGCCAGTTCACGGGTGGGGCTGAGCACCAGCACCCGGCAGGCGCCGCGGGGGGCGCGCTGGGGCCGGTTGGCCAGGTGATGTAAAAGGGGGAGGGCAAAAGCCGCGGTCTTGCCGGTGCCCGTCTGGGCGATGCCGAGGACGTCGCGGCCGGCCATGATGGCCGGGATGGCTTTCGCCTGGATCGGAGTCGGCGAGACGTAACCGGTCTTCGCCAGCGCAGAAAGGATCGGCGCGGCAAGGCCAAGATCAGTGAAATTATGCAAGCTATACTATCTTTCAGTGGAAACGCCGCCGTGGCATCAACATCAGTTGGCCTAAGGGCGGCGATGATCGGCAAAGCTCCTCGTGATCAGAGGTCGCCGAATTACGACGGAAGGCTTTTAACGGAGAGGCGGACCGCAGGGGTCCGTTCACGAGGCCGGTATGCCAACACCCGCAGCTTGGCAGCGGGCGACGGACTATCGGGCTTTCCACCCGGGAAGTCAAGAAATTGCACCGGGCCGGTCAGCTGGACGACAGCCGTCCCTCGCCGACCATCCGCTCGAAGGGCTCCAAACGGCTCTTTATTTTGTATTGCCGCTCGCCGTTAACTTCGGGAAGCTGCTCCAGGACCTCGAACGAACCTGTCGGAAAGACGCCTTCGAACCGCCGCGCCGCCACATGGACGATCTGGCCGACGGTGAACCTGTGGGTCTTGCCCATGACCAACTCCTTTAAACCATCCTGCGTCACATGCGATGCAGGATGGTCCCGGCAAATTTCAGAAGGTGTTAAAGGGCCGTCAGATTGACCGCCGCCGTCTTGCCGGTGCGTCCCCGTTCGACGTCGAAGCTGACCTTCTTGCCTTCGCCGATATTGGACATTCCGGCGCGTTCGACGGCCGAGATATGCAGAAATACATCCGCCGAACCGTCGTCGGGCTGGATAAATCCGTAACCTTTGGTGCTGTTGAACCATTTCACGATGCCAGTGGACATTAAATCCTCCATAGCCGGCGTTATCCCGCGCAAAAGTTGTGCTGGATATCAAATCAGTCTTGGGGAGAATCCACAGCTGACACCGACCATGGGTGCATTCAGGACAGGGCCCAACGTCTTCGACATCTTTGACATGGGGTAAAACCCTTGTTTTTGCAAGGAATAAAAGCGGAGAGTCAAGACGTGGCGCCGGTCAGGTAGAGGATGGCGCCGGCCGCCGAGCAGGCGGCGAGGGTCGAGATCATGCCGGTTCTGAAGCGGAACAGCGCCGTCGCCGCCGCCAGCGACAGGAGCAGGCTCCAGACATTGAGGCTGGCCGGAACCGGCAGCTCGAGGGTGATCAGGCCCGCCAGAAAGGA
>DUZF01000088.1 GCA_013349665.1 Rhodospirillaceae bacterium
GTGGCGCCTTCCGATGCATCGCGTGGATAAGGTTTGGCGACTAAATCATACGCGATATCAACGGGTTACGCTACATCCGCCATGCAATTTTCAGGACCTCGGTGAATAAGACGGGCTAACCGCTTCGCACTTCGGTCAAAAACTCACCGACGTCCTGATCAAGATGTTGCGCATGCTGTGCCAGCGTGCCCGCCGAAGACAGAACCTGCTGGGCCGCGACACTGGTGGTGGCGGCACGTTCCGAAACACTGGAAATGGTGGCGGTGATTTCGTTGGTGGCCTGCACCGCATGATGAATGTTGTGGACGATATCCGTCGTCGCCGCGGCCTGTTGTTCCACGGCGACGGCAATGTCCGAGGAAATGGTGCGAATATCGTCGATGACGCTACCGATATGCCGGATGGCATCGACGGCACCGAGCGTCTGCCCCTGAATGGACGCAATCTGCGCGCGGATTTCGTCGGTCGCACGGGCGGTCTGGTTCGCCAGAGTCTTGACCTCGTTGGCGACCACGGCAAAGCCCTTGCCGGCCTCGCCCGCCCTGGCCGCCTCGATGGTGGCGTTGAGCGCCAACAGATTGGTCTGGCTGGCAATATTGTTGATCAACTGGATGACCTCGCCGATCCGATCGGCTGAGGCGGCGAGCGCCTGAACCATCTCGTTGGTGCGAACCGTTTCCTCCGACGCCGTCGACGACACCGTCGCGGCATGCGCCACCTGGCCGCTGATCTGTCCGAGGGACTCCGACAACTGGCCGGCCGCGGCTGCCACCGTCGCAATATTCGTCGCCGCCTGCGAAGCGGAGGCGGCGACGGCGGCGGCCTGATCGTTGGACTGCCGGGCCGTTATCGACATCGATTGGGCCACATCCTGCATCTGCGCCGCCGAAGATGAGACCTCCCGCACCACCACGCTGACGCTGCCTTCGAAATGCAGAGCCAACATCGCCATGGCCTGCTTTCGTTCATCGGTTGCCAGCGCCGCCAATCGCAACTCACGGGCCTGCAGATCGCGAATCTGCTGCGCGTTTGCCTTGAAGATCTGCACCGAAGCGGCCATCTCGCCGACTTCATCCCGACGGTCCAGCCCCGGGATGTCCAGCGCCAGATCACCGCCGGCGAGGACTCCCATGACTCTGCCGAGATCGGCAAGCGGACGGCCGATGGATATGGCGATCTTCCATGCCAAAACAACCGACAGCAGCAGCACCAGCGCCGTGGCGGCAAGGCTGAAACCCAGTTTCCGGTTCAGTCCCTCGATCCGTGCGGTCAGAAGATGGTCGACCTCCTTGCCGGAGGCCAGCCACAGGGACCGGGTGACGACCTGCAAGTCTCGCTGCGCCGTCGCCAGCGCGTCAAACGCGGGGCGCGGGCCGCTCTCGGCACTGACCGCCTCCAGAAGCTTGGTGTAGGCAGCTGCTTTGGCGACCACCTGGCCATAAGGCGCGGCAATGGCCATGGTCATCGTGCCGTCGGGATTGCCGCGCTGACCGGAGGAAATATCGCCGTCAACGCCGCTTAAGGCGGAGATGACAGACCCCTTCGCGGTAAGAAAAGCAACAATCATTTCCGGCGTCGGATGTTCCGTCGCCAGCACAAGCCTCGCGGCATCGACCGAACGGCTGACCGCGACAACCATAGCCGGAAGTTTGACCGTAACCAGGTCCTGGCCGTAATAGCTGTCCAGGTCCGGATCGAGGGTCAGGTTGGAACCATCCTCGACCTTGCTGATATGGTCGCTGATCGCATCCAAGGCGCCATCATAAGCCGTCGCGGGAGCTCCCGACCTGATCGCCGTGGCCGCTTTCACCGCCGCACTCGCCCTGCCCGCCGCCTCGCCGGAATTCATGGCGCTGTCGAAGCTTTCCGCCATTTTACGCACCACCGCCGCTCTTTGATCGACATCGGCGGTTGATCCCGTCCCCTGTGCCAGATCGATGACGGCACTCAGCTCATCCCTCAGCGCGTTAAAATATTGATTGCCGTCCAATTCTTTCGCGGCAAAAGTCACGTCCTTTTCTGTCTGGAGTACGAATAAAGCGACAAGAAAAAAAATTGGGACAAAAAACGTTGCGCACAGCAAAATTAGTTTATTTCCGATTTTTATATTACTTAACATGAAGTGCGCCCCATATCTTCGAAATAGATCGCAATAAGCTTTTTCTCGATTCCCGCCGAATTCTGGAATATCTACAATACTCTACCACATACTCGGCGACCCACACGCCTTGATCTCGAGCATCACGTTATGAATTGTTGTGTGTGCAACATATCCCCAAATTGGGATGCCCGCCGCGACGATCGCTATCCGGCGGTGGCGCCTTCGGTGCCGACCATCAGGTCGAGCAGTTCGGTGGTGATTTCCTCCTGGCGGACGCGGTTGGCCTCCTGGCCCAATTGCTCGAGCTTCTTTTCGACATTGTCGGTCGCCGACTGCATCGCCGCGAAGCGGGCGGCATTCTCGCTGGCGATCGATTCGACCATCGCTTCCATCAACTGGGCGAAGACGTATTCGTAAGTCAGGCTTTCCAGCAGGGCGGCCGGAGACAGGTTGAGCAGAGGCGGATGCGGCAGCGCTCGCGGCGGGATGGCGCCGAGGTCCAGCGGCAGAATGCTCTTGCGCGTGACCTTCCATTGGCCGAATTGGCAATAGGCATTGTACAGCACCTCCACCCGCGCCAAAGCCCCGCGGGCATAGACTTCCCGGGACAACCGGTGGGCGGCCTCCATGGCGCCGGCGCCGCGGGTCGGCATGGCGGCGACCCAGGCGGGAGCCAGGCCCCGCTCAGCCGCCGCCGCCGCCCCACGGTTGCCGAGGATCAGCAGCAGCTCCGGCGACGCCGGCCGCAGCTCCTCCAGCAGACGTTCATTGAAGCCGCCGGCGAACCCGTGTTCGGCGGTCAGCACCACCAGGGTCCTTAGCCCCTGCCCCGGCGGATCATTGACGGCGGGAGCATCGTCGTCGATGAACGGCAAGGCGCGGCCGATGGCGTCGCGCATCACCTGGGCGTAACCGCGAATACCGGACAACGCCTGTTGCGCCTCCTGCAGGCGGATGCCGGCCAGCGACCGCATGGCGCCGACGATCCCCTGCAGGCTGGTCATGCCGGCAATGCGCGCTTCGACATCGGCCAGACGGGGCATCGGCTAGCCTTCGCCTTCCGTCACCGCTTGCACCAACTGACCCAGCATCAGACGCAAGCGGTCGCGCGCCGCATCGGCCAGAGGCGGATCGCTATCCTGCAATCCCAGGGTTTCCGGGCAGTGCCGGGCCAGCCAATCCGGCAGCCGCGACCGCAGGAGATCGACCTTGTCCAACGGCAGCGGGTCGAGAAGTCCCTCTTTGACCGCCAGCAACAGCGCCACCTGCACCCCAAGCCCGAGCGGGGCATATTGCGGCTGGGCGAGAACGGCGCGGATGCGGCGTCCATGCTCGATGACCTTGCGGGTGCGGTCGTCCACCATGGTGCCGAAGCGGGTGAAAACCTCCAGCTCAAGGAACTGCTGATATTCGAGCCGGAGGGACAAAGCGAGGTCCTTCAAGGCCGGCGCCTGGGTCCTGCCGCCGACGCGCGACACCGACAAGCCGACATTGACCGCCGGTTTCTGGTCTTCGTAGAACAGACGCGGGTCGAGATAGATCTGGCCATCGGTTATCGAAATCAGATTGGTCGGGATGTAGGCGCTGATATTGCCGGCCTGGGTCTCGGCGATCGGCAGGGCGGTGAGAGAGCCTCCTCCCAATTCCGGCGCCAGTTTGGCGGCGCGTTCCAGCAGCCGGGAATGAAGATAGAAGATGTCGCCGGGATAGGCCTCGCGGCCGGGAGGGCGGCGCAGCAGCAAGGACAACTGGCGATGGATCGCCGCATGTTTGGTCAGGTCGTCGATCACCAGCAGCACATCGCGCCCCTGCGCCAGGAAATGCTCGCCCATGCTGCAGGCGGCATAAGGGGTAAGCCATTGCAGGCCGGGAGCGGCGTCCGGGCCGCCGACGACGAACAGGCAGTTTTCGATGGCGCCGTAACGGCGGACCGCTTCGATCACCTTGTTGACCGAGGATGATTTCTGGCCGATGGCGGCGTAGATGCAGATCACCCCGGTGGCGCGCTGGTTGATGATGGCGTCCACCGCCAGCGCCGTCTTGCCGGTCCCGCGGTCGCCGATGATCAGTTCGCGCTGCCCGCGCCCCAGCGGAATCGTCGCATCGACCACCAGCAGACCGGTGGCCAGGGGCTGTTGCACCAGATCGCGATCGATGATCGCCGGCGCCGGCCGCTCGGCCGGCAGAAAGGTTTCGGCCAAGGGGGCCGGTCCGCCGTCGAGGGCGGTACCGAAGGCGTCGACGACCCTGCCGAGCAAGCCTGGGCCGACCGGCACGCGCACCACATCCCCGGTGCCGCGGACGCTGTCACCGGCGGCGACGGCGGTCGAATCGCCCAGCAGGATGCATCCGACCTCCTCTTCGCCGAGATCGACCGCCAGGCCCAGGCAGCCCGAGTCAAACAGCAGAAGCTCGTCGAGGCGGGCCTCCGGCAGGCCGCCGATGGTGGCGACGCCGTCGCCGACCCGCATTGCCCGGCCGATGCGGGTGAGTTCGGGCGCGGCGTCGAGGTCCTCGAGCCGCGTGCCGGCGCGCTCGAGCCAGGACCGCAGGTCATCGCTCAGAGCCATCCGTCGCCTCCATCTCCGAACGCAGCCCGGCCAGCGTATCCTTCCAGCAGACCCGCATTTCCGCCGCCGGGAAGACCAATGCGGCGCCGGCCAGCAGCGACGCGTCGACAGCGAAGCGGAGCGGCGGATCGCCGTCCAGCACGGCGGCCAGCCGGGTCCGCCAGGCCGCCTGCGCCTCCGGCGACAGCGGGGCGGCGGTGACGATGTCGAGCGGGCTCTCGGCATCGATCTGTCGGCAAAGGGCCTGGCGCTCCTCCGCCGTCAGGGTCAGTAATTTCTCTTCGATCAGGTCGATCCAGGCGGCGGCGCGGGCGTCGGAAGGCAAGGCCGCCAGTAAGCGCCCGGCCATGGCGGCGGCAAGATCGAGGGTGCCCCGCCTGGCCTCGGCCAGGGCGCCCAGGCGTTCCGCCGCCAGGGCCTGGCGTGATGCTTCCATCATCGCCGCCGCCTGCCGCCCGCCTTCCGCCAGTCGTTCGCCGGCCAGGGTTTCGGCGCGTTGGGCGGCGGCGGCCAACACCGCGTCGCGCTCGGCGGCGATCGCCTGCCGTTGTCCGGTGATGGCGGCAAGTTCGGCCTCCGCCTTGGCCTGGGCGATGGCGGCACCCTCCAACTGGCTGTCGATCAGGCGGCGCCGCTGATCCATCAGCCCGAGGACCGGCTGATACAAAAAGCGATGCAGCAGCCAGCACAGGATCAGGACATTGACGCTCTGCAGCGCCAGGGTCGACCAGTCGAAATGCATGTCAGCCGGCGTAAGGGTTGGCGAACAGCAGCAGCAAGGCCACCACCAGGCAATAGATCGCCATGGTTTCGATCATCGCCAGTCCGACAAACAGGGTCCTCGACAGGGTGCCGGCGGCCTCGGGCTGGCGGGCGATGGCATCCATGCAGGCGGCGACCGCCCGGCCTTCGGCAAGGGCCGGCGTGATGGACCCGATCGAAACCGCCAGGGCGGCGGCGATAATGCTGAGAAGTTTGATGTCCATGGGTCCTCCAAAAAATCAGGCGCCTTCGCCGCCATGCACCGCGGCGGCAATAAAGACGGTTGCCAGGATCGTGAAGATATAGGCCTGGACGATACCGACCAGGATTTCCAGGGCCATCAGCGGCACCGGAACCAGCAATCCGGCCAGAGCGATGACCATGGCGATGACGAATTCGCCGCTCATGACATTGCCGAACAGCCGCACCATCAGGGAAAAATGGCGAGTTATCTCGGACAGCAGATTAAGCGGCAACATGATCAGTTTTGGTTTGGCATAGCCGGCCAGATGGCCAAACAGACCGCGGCTCCGTATGCCGTAGAAATGGCTGGCGAAGAAAACCGTCAGGGCCAGGGCCGCCGGGGTCTCCAACGTCGCCGTGGGGGCTTCGATACCGGGGATCAGTCCCGACAGGTTGGCGACCATCAGGAACAGGAACAAGGTCCCCAGCAGGGTCAGGAAGGGACGCGGGTCAGCGCCGACCACATCCTCGATCTGCCCCATGACGCCGCCGATCAGCAGTTCAATGGCCGCCTGCCGGCGGTCGGGGCGGAGCGCAAGCCGCCGCGTCGCCAGCCGGCAGACCAGGGTCATGCCGGCCATGATCGCCCAGGTGACCAGCACCGGCCGGGTGATCACCACCGGTCCGAGATGGAAGACCTCGACGCTGGTCAGTGCCGAGGCCATCACGGCACCGTTCGGTTGAGGCGGAGCGCGATGCCGCGGGCCAGCAGAAATCCGCCGAGACCGGCCAGCATAGGCAGGACGCCAAGGCGTGCCGCCAGGGCCAGCAGGACGACCGCCCCGGCGATCCGCCCGAGGGTGAGGCCGGCCGCCGCCATCCGCCGGCCCGGCCTCACCAGCAGCTCGGCGGTCCGCCACAGAAGGTAGAAATATAACAGGCCAAACAGCAATCCGGCGGTGCCGGCGGCCACAACCTGAACAATGGCGTCGGCGGTCATGGGCGGTGAATCCTTTTCCAGCCGAGATGACAGCCGAGGGCCAGGCCGGCGACCAGAAGACCCAGCGTCCAGAAAAGCCTGGACGGACCCGGCAGATGCTGGTCCAGCCAGCGGCCGGCGAAAATGCCGGCCAGGGTGGGCAGGACGACGGTCCAGCCCAGCACGCCGATCAGCGCCAGATTGCCGGCGATGGTCCGCTCGCCGTCGCGCCGCCCCTGTTCCTGGCGCAACCGCCGCAGCCTGACGCTGTGGTCGAGCCGCTCGGGATGGTTCGGCTCGCCGGTCATTGGGCGAACCCTCCCCTGGCCGGCGATTCGGCGCGCAGGCTTTGGCAGATCCGGCGGATGGCACTTAAGTAAAGGCGCTGCGAATCGATATGGGCGACGCGTTCCTCATCCTGGCGGCGGAGGAAGCCGGCCAGGACTTCCGCTTCAAGACGCGCCAGATCGTCATCCGCCACCGCTTCGCGGGTGGCGACGGCGATGACCTGACCATGACGGACATCCAGGACACCGCCGCGCACAGCGACATGGTGCAAGGCCCCGGCGCCGTCGCGCCAGGTCAGGACCGACACCGTCAGGACGGTGAGAAAGTCGGCGTGACCGGGCAGGATGCCGAAAGCGCCGCTGGCATCCTCGGCCCTGACATGGGCGACATCGGCCTGGTCGACGGCGATCGCCAGCGGTGTCGAGACGGTCAGTTTCATGGGCCGGCACCCTCCTTGGCCCGGGCCTCGGCAAGCGTCCCGACCATGTAGCAGGCGCTTTCCGCCAGACCGTCGGCCTCACCGTCGAGAATGGCACGGCATCCGGCGATGGTATCAGCCAGAGGGACCGTTCGGCCCGGCTGGCCGGTGAAGGCCGTGGTAACCATGAAAGGCTGGGTGAAGAAACGCAGCAGGCGCCGGGCCCGGCCCACCACCTGCCGATCGGCGGTGCTCAACTCCTCGATGCCCAGCAGGGCGATGATCTCCTGCAGATCACGGTAATGGGCGATGGTGCGGCGAACGTCCTGGGCGGTGCGATAATGGACCTCGCCGACCAGGCGCGGGTCGAGAAGAATCGAACTGGAGGCCAGCGGATCGACGGCGGGATACATGCCTTCGGCGGCCATGTCGCGCGACAGCACGATCGACGAATCGAGATGGCTGAAGATCTCGGCGACCGCCGGGTCGGTGAAATCGTCGGCGGGGACGTAAACCGCCTGGATCGAGGTGATGGCGGCACCGGCCACCGAGGAGATGCGTTCCTCGAGTTCGGCGATCTCGCCGGCCAGGGTGGGTTGGTAGCCGACCCGCGACGGCAGACGGCCCAACAGGCCGGAGACCTCGCCGCCGGCCTGGACAAAGCGATAGACGTTGTCGATCAGCAACAGCACATTCTCGTGGGCGGCATCGCGAAAATGCTCGGCGATGGCCAGCGCCGTCAGCCCGACCCGCCAGCGCGCCCCCGGAGGCTCGTTCATTTGGCCGAAAACCAGGGCGGTATGGGAAAGTACGCCGGAGCCGCGCAATTCCAGCAGCAGTTCATGTCCCTCGCGGGACCGTTCGCCGACACCGCCGAAGACCGAGATACCGGAATAATTTTCCACCGTGGTGCGGATCAGTTCCATGATCAGCACCGTCTTGCCGACCCCGGCACCGCCGAACATGGCGGCCTTGCCGCCCTTGACCAGCGGCGCCAGCAGGTCGATGACCTTGATGCCGGTATGGAACATGTCGCTGCCGCGGTCCTGGCAGGACAGCGGAGGCGCCGGACGGTGAATCGCCGCCCGCGGCAGATCGGCGGGCAGCGGCGGACCACGGTCGACCGGTTCGCCCAGAAGGTTGAGCAGACGCCCCAGTACCGCCTCGCCCACCGGTACACTGACCGGTTGGCCGCTGGCCACCGTCGGTGTCCCCCGTTTCAGGCCGCTGGTATTTTGCAGGGCGATGGCGCGAACGGTATGCGCATCACAATGCTGGTGCACCTCGGCGACCAGCGGTGGCCCGCGATCCCATTGGATCAGAACCGCTTCATTGATAGTCGGCAAGGCGCTTCCGGCGGGAAAACGGATATCGACCACCGAGCCGCGGGCCGCCACCACCCAACCGACAGGGTCGATCACCCCAGCGCTGTCCGCGGTCGTTCCCATCCGGCACACCACCCGATTGAACATTACCGATGGGAGTATGACGCAGCGACCGAACCACGGCAAGGTTGCGCCGCAGCATGGCAGAGGTTCAGTTGACCATCATCAAGTCGCCACCACATGTCACAGGAGAGAGGTTAGCGTGGTGCCAAATTGCGGGAACCGAAGATCATGAGGCCTTTGCAAACTGTTGTTGCGGTAAGCCTGCTGATCCTGTCGGTAATCGGCGGGTCAGCGACTGCCCATTCCGACCATGGCGGCGCCGCCGGATTGGAAGCCCCCGCGCCGCCGGCCGATGATCCGTCGAAGCGGGGTCGTTACGGCGGCCCGTTCATTCTGGTGGATCAGGATGGCAGGACGGTGCAGGACGAAGACTATCGGGGCAAGTATCTGCTGTTGACCTTCGGCTATACCAGTTGCGGGGATGTCTGCCCAACCATCCTGCAGACCATGGGCCGGGCGCTCGACCTTATCGGCGCCGGCGCCTCGGCCGTCCAACCCCTGTTCATTACCCTGGATCCGGAACGGGACACGCCAGCGCATCTGAAGGACTATGTCAGTGCCTTTCACCCCAGCCTGATCGGCCTGACCGGGCCACCCGCCAATATTGCCGCCACAGCCCGCAAATATCGCATTCTCTATAAGAAAGTCCCGGGCAAAGATGGATTCTACAATATCGATCACACCACTGCGATTTTCCTGATGGACAAGGATGGTCGGTTTCTCGAACGCTTCGGCTATTCCATCGAGGCGGCAGAATTGGCCGGGCAATTGTCCACCAGAATTAATCAGGGCGCCGCCGCCGCGCCGAACAGGCAGTAGGCCCGTCGCTGAAAAGCGTCAATGATCAGCTTCTCTGCGTCGGTGCGCAGGAAACCGGCGACGGCGGCCACCAGATCGGATCGGAAATCTGCGTTGAAGCGGCAGGTCAGCAGGCAACCGTCGTCGACGTCGCGGAACCGCCAGTCGATGCGAAAACCGCCGCTGCCCACCCCGGTCGAGGTGATATCGAGACGCCAGGGACCGTCGAATTCGGCCAGGGTAAAAAACCGCCGGCGGATCGGTCCAATGCCGAAAAGATTGTCCACCCGCCAACGGCCATCCGCCCTCTCGACGATGCGGGCGGCGATGCAGCCGGGAACAAAGTCAGGATAGTGTTCGATGTCGGAAACCAGGGCGAACAGCTGCGCCGAGGTGAAACGGGAAAACGCCAGCTGCCATCCGTCTGCAAGTCTCAGGGCCTGGGGACGGAGCGTCATCGCGGCTCCAGCCGGCAGCGCGGCTGAGCGGGAAGGACCTTGCGCAACATCGCCAGCATCACCGGCCAATCCCATCGGGTTCCGCCATCGACGAACTTTACATGCGGCCGCCGCCTCGGTGTATCGCAAAATTCAAATAGTTGGTGGTCCGATCCTGACGCTTGGGCACCAAGTCTCAGGATCGGATCACCGGCGAAAACCTCGGCGATCGAAGGGAATAAGATTCTGCCACACGGCACTGGAAACCGTCGTCGCCTTGGGCGATGATCACGGCTCCGGGGGGCAGGATCGGATTGAATAGCAGTTCTTTTATTTCCCAACGACTGTGGCTCGGGGCGGCGCTATTCATCCTCGGAAGCGTCATGGGCGGAAATTTATACTCTGACCGCATCAGTATTGACGCCCGGGAACGCGAGCGGCTGGCCACCCAGGCCAGGGTTATCGATGAGAATCTTGGGCGGCAACTGGTGGCAACCCATCTTGGATTGAACACCATCCGGGGCGACCTGCCCTATCTGAAGGCGCAAAAAGATGCCACGGCATTGGTCAACCGCCGCCTGCAGGCGATGCGGGATGCAACCCCTGGAATGCGCGCCGTTACCATATTTGACAAAAACGGAACACTAATCGCGAGAAATCCCGACAGATTTATCGGCCAAAACTTTAAAGATCGCGACTATTTTCAGATAGCTATTCACGGGATGAACCCAGATATACTGTATGTATCGCAACCTTTTCTGGCGGAAACCAATGAGTATGTTATTAATTTAGTGCGCATATTGGTTGATGAAAATGGCGCATTCGATGGGATTATTCTGGCAAGCCTTGACCCTGGATATTTCTCCATCCTGCTGGCGTCGGTCAGCTATGCGCCGGATATGTGGACCTGCCTGGCGCATGGTGACGGCAAGTTATTTCTGAAGATCCCGGCACCGCCGGTCGCCGGTGAAGACGATCCGGCCAAACCCGGCCATTTCGACCCCCGTTTCGTCGATGCCGGTCAGAAGGCGGCGATCCTTATCGGCAGCGGTTTTGCCTCCGGCCAGGAGAGGTCTCTGGTCGCCCTCAGAACCATCCGGCCGGCCGAGGTGCCGATGAGCAAATCGCTCGTGCTGGCGGTCGGGCGCAATTTGCCGGATGTCTTTGCCGAGTGGCACAGGAATGTCGCCCAGCAGTGTGGATTGTTCGCGCTTCTGGCGCTGGTAGCCGGTTTCGGACTGTTTTTCCAACAACGACGGCGGCGAGCCTATGAACTGCTGTTGGCTGAGAAGGAAATCGTTCGCAAACAGGCGGAAGCCGATCTGCGGATCGCGGCGGTGGCCTTCGAATCCCAGGAAGGAATGGTCGTCACCGATGCCGATGAGGTGATCCTGCGGGTCAATCGGGCGTTCACCGAGATTTCCGGCTACACCGCCGAGGAACTCATCGGCAAAACGCCGCGTCTGCTGAGATCTCCTCGGCATGACGCGGAGTTTCACCACGCCATGGCTGAGACCATCCGGCAAACCGGCGGATGGCAGGGAGAAATCTGGGACCGGCGCAAGGATGGCACGGATCATCCGAACTGGCTGATGGTCTCGGCGGTAAAAGGTGGCGACGGCATCATTACCCATTTTGTCGTTTCCCAGCACGACATTACCGAACGCAAGCGCTTCGAGGAGGATCTCCGGGAAAAGAACCGGGTTCTGGAACAATTCACCAATGTACTGGCGCATCATCTTCAGGAGCCTGTCCGCAAGCAACTGGTCTTTACCTCGCGCCTTGGCCAATTACTGGAAGCCCATCACCCAGACCAGGACGTTCAACAGGCGCTTGCCCATATCAAGCGGGGCGCCGAACGTCTGCGCCTGCTGCTGCGG